>JBFEXW010000014.1:0-19137 GCA_041562495.1 Marinobacterium sp.
TATGATCCCCGGGATCCGGGCTGGTCCCACTTCTCGTATCAGCCTGAAGTGAAAAATCTTGCTGGCTGGATCGGTGCCTGGATCGCCGACTTTTCGGTAGCCTGGCTCGGAACAGCCGCATTTCTGCTGCCTTTTTTGATTATCTGGCCGGCGTTCAGATGGTTGCGTCGCCGCTATCTGGGAGTTCTTGAGCAGCTTCCCATTGTGCTGCTGCGGTTGCTGGGAGTAGTGCTGCTCTTGCTGTCATTGTCGGCATTGAGCGCTATTCATCTGAGTAATGCAGGTCTTGATTTTCCTTTCTCTGCCGGTGGTTTGTCAGGTGAAGCGCTGGGCGATTTTTCGGTGCGCTGGCTGAATCTGACAGGGGCAACCCTGGTGCTCTGTGTCGCTATGCTTTTTGGTCTGACGCTCTATCTTGATACCAGTTGGCGTCAAATGTTGGATCGCCTTGGCGGTGCACTGGAGCATCTCTATCTGAAGGTTAAAGGATTCACTGCTGGACGCTCTTATAAAACAACTGTGTCTGCCAAAACAACCGGTATTCCAGCTGAAGCCGTCGCCAGCGTTCGGACCGCTGCCAACTCCAATCGAGTATCTCGCACTGAGCCCTCTATTGATCTGGGGCCTGCAGAGGATAACCGCAAGGCCTCTTCGGATCTGTCCGTCGATACCGGAACAACCGGGGTTGAATCGCTATTGATGCCGGTTACACAACCGAAAAAAGCTGAGGCAGCAGTGAAGCCGGAAGAGGGCGGTCAGCCTAAGAAGAGTGTGAAGATTGTTCCGCTGTCTGAAACCCATCGTCCGCTGGAAAGTGATGATGAAGCTGGCGCGAAATCTGATCATCCTCATAAGATGAAGTTGCCGAGCCTGGATCTCCTCGATCCACCTGAACTGCAGCAGGATCAGGGGTATACCGAGGAGGAGGTGGAAAACCTTTCTCGCCTGCTTGAGCAAAAACTCGCTGACTTTGGTGTTATCGCTGAGGTGGTTGAGGTTAACCCCGGCCCGGTCATTACCCGTTTTGAGATTCAACCTGCGCCGGGGGTTAAAGCGAGTAAAATATCCAACCTGTCTAAGGACCTGGCCCGTTCGATGGCAGTGAACGCGGTGCGTGTTGTCGAGGTGATTCCCGGTAAGTCAGTTGTTGGAGTAGAGATTCCGAATCACTCACGCCAGATGGTGCGGCTCTCGGAGGTTCTTAACTCCAAAGTTTACCTAGATGCTGCGTCCAAGCTAACGTTGGCTCTGGGTAACGATATCGCTGGAAATCCGGTGGCCGCCAATCTGGCTAAAATGCCTCACCTGCTTGTCGCGGGTACAACGGGTTCTGGTAAATCCGTTGGTGTTAACGCGATGCTGCTGAGCCTGCTGTTTAAAGCGACACCGGATCAGGTGCGACTGATGTTGGTCGATCCAAAAATGCTGGAACTGTCGATTTATGATGGGATACCGCACCTGCTGACCCCAGTTATCACCGATATGAAAGAGGCGGCTGGCGGTTTGCGCTGGTGCGTTGCTGAGATGGAGCGCCGCTATCGCGTGATGGCTAAGGTGGGTGTGCGTAATATCGCCGGATACAACGATAAGGTGCGTGAGGCCAAAGCTGCCGGAGAGCCGATCTACGATCCGCTGTGGAATCCGATGGAGCAGGGGTTGCCACCGAGTGAGCCGCCACCAGAGTTGGAACCCTTTCCATATATTGTTGTGGTAATCGACGAGTTTGCTGACATGATGATGATTGTCGGTAAAAAGGTCGAGGAACTGATCGCCCGTATCGCACAGAAAGCGAGGGCGGCAGGGATCCATCTGATTCTGGCGACGCAGCGTCCGTCGGTTGATGTTATCACCGGTCTGATCAAGGCGAATGTGCCCACACGTATCGCATTTCAGGTCTCGTCGAAGATTGATTCACGTACCATTCTTGACCAATCCGGCGCGGAAAATCTGCTGGGTAACGGGGATATGCTCTATCTGCCGGCCGGTACCAGCGTGCCAAACCGTGTTCATGGTGCCTTTGTCAGTGATGATGAGGTGCACCGGGTTGTCGAAGCCTGGAAGGCGGTGGGCGAGCCCGTGTTTGTTGATGCCATTCTCAAGGAAGGTGGCGAGGGTGCGGCTGCTGGTGGGGGCGCAGGTCTGTTCGATGATGAAGCTGATCCTCTCTATGATGAGGCGGTTGCCTTTGTCACTGAAACGCGCAAGGCATCTATCTCTTCAGTTCAGCGCAAGCTAAAAATTGGATATAACCGGGCAGCCCGTATGATTGAAACGATGGAGGCTGCCGGTGTGGTAACTGAGGCTGGCTCCAACGGTCAACGTGAGGTGCTGGCCCCACCACCACCCAGAGATTAAGTAACGAAATGTTTTCAAAGTTTTCTGTATTTGTAGTGAGTAGTTTTTTGTTCGTCGTGCCGGTTAAGGCTAATCAGGATGATCTGAAGTCACTGACAGAGCTGTTGAGTCGTCATGAACGTTTTACCGCCGCGTTTCAGCAATATACGATCAATGACGGCGGCAGTCGTCAGGAACTTGCGGCAGGGCACGTCTGGATTCAGCAGCCCGATCAGTTTCGCTGGGAAACCGAGACTCCTTTTCCGCAACTGATTCTGAGCGATGGCCAGAGTGTCTGGGTCTATGATGAGGATCTGGAACAGGTCACTCAGCGTCCGGCCGGTGGTCAGGGTGCACTTACCCCGGCCGCCGTCCTTGGCGGTGATCTGCAACAACTCAGCAAAAATTTTAACGTGCAACTGGTCGACTCTGGTGCGAACGATAAGCTCTATGAGCTTCAGCCGCTATCGGACAACAGCGTCGATTTTATATCGCTTAGATTGCTGTTTAATCAGGGAAATCTGAGTGAGCTGATGATTCGTGACGGATTGGGGCAGCGCTCTCTGATTATGCTTGAATCGCTGACATTTCCTGAATTTATCGACCCTGAATTTTTTGAGTTCACTGTGCCGGAAGGTGTCGATCTGATTCAGGATATGAACGGATGAGTGATCTGTTCGAACAGAGTCAGAGTGGTGCTTATGAGCCGCTGGCTTCGCGCATGCGCCCGAAATCACTGGATGAGTATCTCGGTCAGGAGCATCTGTTTGCACCCGGTAAACCGCTACGCCGGCAGTTGGAGCAGGGTAGTATCCATTCGCTGATTCTCTGGGGACCTCCCGGGGTTGGTAAAACCACGCTGGCACGTTTGATTGCGCAGTATGTCGAAGCTGATTTTATCTCGATCTCTGCAGTGATGGATGGCGTTAAGGAGATTCGCGCAGCTGTGGAACGTGCGCGACTCAATCGACAGCAGAGTGGCCGAAAATCGATCCTCTTTGTTGATGAGGTGCACCGTTTTAATAAATCTCAGCAGGATGCCTTTCTCCCGGTTGTCGAAGAGGGGACGTTGATCTTTATCGGTGCGACCACGGAGAACCCGTCGTTTGAACTGAATAATGCACTGCTGTCACGTGCCAGAGTTTATCTGTTAAGAGCCCTCTCCGATGCTGTGCTGGAATCTCTGTTGCAGAGTGCGCTCTCTGATAAACAGCGAGGGTTGGGTGACCGGAATATCGAGCTTGAAGAGGGTGTGATTCCCTCACTGGCAAAGGCGGCAGATGGTGATGGTCGACGCGCACTGAATCTTTTGGAGATCGCAGCAGATCTCTCGACCGTTAAGCAGGGGCGCGAGTGGGTCGGCATGGCTTCGCTGGAGGAGGTGCTTGGCGCAGGTGTGCGACGCTATGATAAGGGCGGTGATCTGTTTTACGATCAGATCTCAGCGTTTCATAAGTCGGTTCGTGGATCCAGTGCCGATGGAGCGCTGTACTGGTACTGCCGAATGCTCGATGCCGGCTGTGACCCGCTTTATGTGGCTCGACGTCTAGTGGCGATCGCCTCTGAAGATATAGGTAATGCAGATCCCCGTGCGATGCAGGTCGCTCTTGCTGCCTGGGATGCATTTGAGCGCGTAGGGCCTGCTGAGGGCGAACGAGCCATTGCTCAGGCAGCGGTTTACTGTGCGCTTGCGCCTAAGAGCAATGCGCTTTACAAAGCCTATAACCGATGTCGTGCGGATGTTGCTAAGGATCCCAGCCTTGATGTACCTAACCATCTGCGTAACGCACCGACAGAGCTGATGAAATCCGAAGGGGTAGGTAAGGGGTATCGTTATGCTCATGATGAACCAGGTGCTTTTGCTGCCGGAGAGGTGTATCTGCCGGAGATGATCAAAGAGCGGCGATACTATCAGCCCGAGAATCGTGGTCTGGAGATTAAACTGCTTGAGAAGATGAAGTGGCTTGAGGAGCTTGATCAGGCAAGTCTGCAACAACGGTATGGGAGAGAACGCTGATGATTCATCTGATTAGCGTTGCGCTGGGCGGTGCGGTCGGCGCTATGGGGCGATACTGGCTTAGTGGCTGGCTGAATGCCGGAGATCAGAAGATTCCGGTTGGTACATTGAGTGCCAATATTATTGGCTCATTCCTAATGGGGATGTTCTTTGTGCTGATTATGGAAAAGGCACGCCTCTCACCTGAGTTGCGTCCTCTGATTATGACCGGATTTCTGGGCGCCTTTACCACCTTCTCAACTTTTTCGTTAGAAACACTGACCTTGTTCCAAGATGGTCATGTCATCATGGCGCTGTTTTATGTACTATTGAGCGTCATTTTGTGCATCGCAGCGTTAGCGGCTGCGGTATGGCTGACACGCCTGTTTTAACTTTCAATTAAGGGTAAGTAAATCGATGTTGGATCCTCGCGAAGTCCGTGCCAATCCAGAAGAAATTGCAGAACAATTGAAGAAAAAGGGGTTTGATTTCCCTCTCGATCAGTTCGATGCGTTGGAGCAGGAGCGCAAGCAGATTCAGGTAGAGACTGAACGTCTGCAACAGGAGCGTAACACCAGATCCAAATCGATCGGTAAAGCCAAGGCAGCAGGTGAAGATATCCAGCCGCTACTGGCAGAAGTGGGTCAACTTGGTAGCCAGCTTGATGAGGCGAAAGAGAAGCTGGCAATTATCCAGCAGAAGCTCGATAACATTCTGCTGGCGACACCCAACCTGCCAGATGAATCTGTACCAGTAGGTGCGAATGAAGAGGATAATGTTGAGGTACGCCGCTGGGGTACGCCTGCGCAGTTCAATTTTGAAGTTCAGGACCACGTATCGATCGGTGAAGGTCTCGGCGGTCTGGATTTTGAAACAGCCGCTAAACTGACCGGTTCCCGGTTCGCTGTAATGAGCGGCAAGTTGGCCCGCCTGCACCGTGCTCTGGCGCAGTTTATGCTGGATACTCAGTGCGACGAGCATGGTTACACCGAGATCAATGTGCCCTTTATGGTAAACAGTGATTCACTGCTCGGTACCGGGCAGTTGCCTAAGTTTGAGGAGGACCTGTTTAAGGTTCCATTCGGCGAGCGGCACTACTATCTGATCCCAACTGCCGAAGTACCGGTTACCAACCTTGTGCGTGACTCAATCGTCGAAGCTGACAGTCTTCCACTGAAGTATGCCTGCCACAGCCCCTGTTTCCGCTCTGAAGCGGGCTCGGCCGGACGTGATACCCGCGGTATGATTCGTCAGCATCAGTTTGAAAAGGTTGAGATGGTTCAGGTAGTTTCGCCAGAGACCTCCTGGCAGGCACTTGAGGATATGGTTGGTCATGCGGAAGCGATTCTGCAGAAGCTGGAACTGCCTTACCGCGTGGTAGCCCTCTGTGGTGGCGATCTGGGGTTCTCAGCGGCGAAAACCTACGATATCGAAGTCTGGCTGCCGGGTCAGGAGAAGTACCGTGAGATCTCATCGGTCTCCAATATGACCGACTATCAGGCGCGTCGTATGTTGGCTCGCTGGCGTAACCCGGAAACCGGAAAGCCTGAGTTGCTGCACACGCTGAATGGTTCTGGTCTGGCGGTAGGGCGCACACTGGTCGCTGTTCTAGAAAACTACCAGAATGAAGATGGCAGTGTTCGCGTTCCTGAGGTGCTTAAGCCTTATATGGGTGGGGTCGAGGTGCTCAGCGCTTAATTGCAGGGTAGGTGGGGAGCGTAATGATGCGGGACCAGTATGATCTAGTCATCGTTGGTGGCGGAATGGTCGGAGCAGCAATAGCCGCAGGTCTCGCTGACACCGATCTCAAAATTGCACTGCTGGAGCAAGCCCGCCCCCCCTCATTTGAGACGAATCAGCCGCTTGATCTGCGTGTTTCTGCCCTGAGCCCGGCATCAATCCAGTTACTGAAAAAACTCGGTGCCTGGCAGAAGATTCTGAGCTGGCGCAGCTGTCCCTATCAGCGTATGCGAGTCTGGGAGCTGGATCAGTCTGCAGGGATTTTTCCGGCGCTATCTCGCAACTGTGTAACTGAGTTTAACTCGGCGGATCTGGGCGAGGCGCAGCTTGGCTATATCGTTGAAAACCGTCTCGTCCAACTGGCACTACTGGAACAGGTGGATCTGGCCAGCAATATCCGTCTCGTTGATCAGAGTGTTGCCAGTATCGATTATTCAGATGGCGCTACGCTGATCGAACTTAAAGATGGCTCTGCACTTAATGCAAAGCTGATTGTGGCAGCCGATGGTGGTAACTCGATGGTCAGAGATGCCGCAGGAATTGGTGTCCATCAGTGGGATTACGGGCAGATGGCGATGGTGATCAATGTCCATATCAATGCTCCTCAGCAGGATATCACCTGGCAGCAGTTTACCCCCTCCGGCCCGAGAGCCCTGCTTCCTCTACCAGGAAACTGGGCATCGCTGGTCTGGTACGATTCACCTGAACTTATACAGCATCTGCTTTCACTCGGTATGAATGCACTTCAGTCAGCAATCGAGGAGAACTTTCCAGACATACTACCCGATATTATCGAGATTCAGGGGCGTGCCGCGTTCCCGTTGAGGCGTCTCCATGCACAGCAGTACTGGAAACCCGGTGTAGTACTGGCGGGTGATTCGGCGCACCAGATCAACCCGCTGGCCGGACAGGGGGTTAATCTTGGTTTTCAGGATGTTGATGCGCTGCTTAACCTGATGTACGAAGCCCTAGCTCAGGGACGGCCAGTGTCGAATGATCGGCTTCTGGCTGCTTATGAACAGCAGCGTCGTAACTCGAATCTGATGATGATGCAGACAATGGATCTGTTCTATCGTCTGTTCAGTAACGATACCGCCCCGCTTAAGTTTGCTCGTAATCTGGCACTAGGTTTTGTCGGACAGGCCGCTCCTGTTCGTAATCGTGTTATTCGTATCGCTTCCGGTCTGACTGGATAAAACAGGGGTTAAAGAGTTTGGTATTCAGTTTCATCTTACTGAAAGCCGAGTTTTTAATGATGTAGGCGTGTAGCACTTGAACGTAAAAACAGGAGGTTAGTCATGCGATTAAGTCACCTGATACTAATAGCTGGATTATATTTGTCTGCTGCCGGCGGTGTGTCTGCAGCGTTGCCGCTACAGGACTCTCAGGGAGAGTCGCTTCCCTCACTGGCGCCCATGCTGGAGCAGGTAAACCCAGCTGTAGTTAATATAGCGACCTATTCGACCCGGCGTGTGGTTAATCCGCTACTCAATGACCCCTTTTTTCGCCGTTTTTTTAATATTCATCAGGATCAGTTAAGACCGCAACAACGTCGAAGTCAGAATAGTGCAGGATCAGGTGTTATTGTTGATGCCAAGGCCGGCACCATTGTGACCAACTATCATGTTGTTCAGGGGGCAGATGAGGTACAGATCTCACTGACTGATGGTCGCAGTTATCAGGCGCGCCTGGTCGGGGCTGATCCGGAGGTTGATATCGCGGTGTTAGATATTGACGCCGACGGATTAACTCAGATGTCGATTAGGGATTCAGACCAGCTACGAGTGGGTGATTTTGTTGTGGCAATCGGAAACCCCTTTGGTTTGGGCCAGACGATAACAACCGGCGTGGTTAGTGCGCTGGGACGCAGCGGTTTGGGTATTGAGGGCTATGAAAACTTTATTCAGACCGACGCATCAATTAACCCCGGGAACTCTGGCGGTGCTCTGGTCGATCTTAACGGTGACCTGATCGGTATCAATACCGCGATTATCGCTCCGGGTGGTGGAAACGTAGGCATAGGTTTTGCTATACCCAGTAATATGATGCGCCAGGTTGCAGATCAGATACTGGACTCCGGTAACGTCAGTCGCGGTCAGATCGGTATTACTACACAGGATGTAACGCCCGACCTGAGACGTGCATTTAAACTTGAGAATGGACAGTCGGGCGTATTGATAACCGGTGTTCAACGGGGATCGGCAGCAGACCGGGCTGGGCTTCGTGCTGGAGATATGGTCATCAGCATTGATGGCAAAGCCACATCTGAGGTTACACAGCTGCGTAATCGCATCGCTTTTGCACCGGTGGATCGGGATATAGAGCTCAAAGTACTGCGTCAGGGACAGATACAGAGTGTGAAACTACGAGTTTCGCGAGAGGCGAAACAGGTTAGCGATCGGGCACTGCATGCAAAACTGGAAGGTGCTCGCTTCCTTAACGGTACTAATGATCAGGGTGTGCTGATCAGCTCCATAGAGCAGGGATCGCCTGCAAGCCGTGCGGGACTGATGCAGGGCGATGTTGTGCTCAGTGTTAACCGCCGTTCGGTGCATTCGGTCAGTGAATTAAAATCGATTCTTCGTGGTAGTCGTTCAGATCTGTTATTGCAGGTGAAGCGTGACCGTCAGCTGTTTTATCTGGTGATCAGATAGTAGTACATTGGGGTAGATCAATTTAATTCTCGTTACGGTGTGTAAGACTAAACACTGGATGGACGTTAGCTGATTCCAGAGTGGCTCAATGGATCATCATATCGCTGTTTGCAACGGAGTTGTTAGTAGCTTCAGATATATACGATGAATAAGCAGAAATCAGGATGAAAAAGCTCAGATGAGTGACCAGGCAGAAGAGTATAAAACAGCGTACGAGCGCGAACTTACTGCACGTAAAGCGCTGGAATCTGAGCTAGAGGAGAAGACTCGCGAGCTGGAAAGTTCATTTAATCGTCTCCATAACCAGCAGCGGTTGCTTGTTCAGAATGAAAAACTGGCCACTCTTGGTACGCTCTCTGCCGGGGTTGCGCATGAGATCAACAATCCAATGGCATTTGTTTATGCCAACATGGAGAATCTTCATAACTATCTGCCCGCGCTAACGGGTTTGTTCGAACGGTTGAAACGTTCGACTGAGATAGACGATGCGCAGCGTGAAGCCTTTGCAAAAGAGGTCGAATCCTTTATTGAGGATGAAGATCTTGAGTTTGTCTTCGAAGAGCTGCCCGACCTGATTGATGACACTCGGGAAGGGATCAACCGGGTACGTGATATCGTGCTGAATCTTCGCAGCTTTGCGCGAACCAATTCAAATGAGCGCGTAGACTTTGATGTGGTTAATGGATTGGAGTCAACACTCAAGCTGCTTCGCAACGAGCTGAAAGCGATTGTTGTGCTGGATCTGCATCTTGAGAGAGTACCGCTGATCAGTGCCAACCCAGGTGAGATAAATCAGGTTTTTCTGAACCTGCTGGTTAACGCCAGACAGGCGCTTGAGTCGGTAGAGAATGCGAAGGTGAGTGTCAGCACCAGTTATGACGCTGATAACGTCTATATTGATATCTCTGACAACGGCGTAGGAATAGCACCGGAATCGATGGAGCACCTGTTTGAACCCTTTTTTACCACCAAACCGGAAGGTAAGGGAACAGGGATGGGATTATCGATCGCTTATGGTATCGTAACGGATCATGGCGGTTCGATCAGTGTCGATTCTGAGCCCGGAAAGGGAACCCATTTCAGGATCAGGCTTCCACAGGTTGACGACCTCTGATTGGCACCAGAAAAGCCTAAAAACTGACATTAGGATTTTAAGTAATTTTATATTCTAAAAATGTCTAAGCCGCATTTTGGGAGTCTAAAAGGCCAGATCCCGCATCAAACCTTGTTTTCTGTCAGATTCTCTTCAGCGCTACCTCGGTAGCGGTAAAAAAACAAGTATTGAAATACACGCCCCAATCACTATATTTAGTGCTTATTGACATTCGAATCACAATATATTGTGTTTTGGTTGTTATTTATACATTCGTTCAGAAGCTAAGTATCAAGCGTAGATTAGGCGTTAGTGGTTACTAATTTCCTGATAAATTTGGACATATATCAACGTTAAGCGGAAGGTTACCAAAATGGAACAGGGTCTAATGGTCACTAAGCGTGACGGTCGAAAGGAAACGATCGATCTGGAAAAAATCCACAAAGTGTTGACCTGGGCGGCGGGTGACCTGTCGACTGTTTCTGTTTCTCAGGTTGAGTTGAGTGCTCACCTGCAGTTTTATGAGGGTATCAGCACCTCTGATATCCATGAAACGCTGATCAAATCCGCAGCGGATCTGATCTCCGAAGATGCGCCTGACTATCAGTATCTGGCAGCGCGCCTTTCAATCTTCCATCTACGTAAAAAAGCCTTTGGTAGCTTCGAACCACCTCATCTATATAAGCACGTTAAAGCGATGGTGGAAGAGGGGCGTTACGATAAACACCTGCTTGAAGATTACACCGAAGCTGAGTTTGAAGAGCTGAACGCCTATCTTGCGCATGAACGTGATATGAACTTCAGCTATGCTGCTGTTAAACAGCTGGAAGGCAAGTATCTGCTGCAGAACCGTGTTACAGGCGCGATCTATGAGAGCCCTCAGCAACTTTATATGCTGGTTGCTGCCTGTCTGTTCTCCAAGTATCCGACAGAAACGCGCCTGAGTTATGTTAAGCGTTTCTATGATGCCTGTTCACTGTTTAAGCTGTCGCTGCCAACGCCAATTATGGCTGGTGTACGTACTCCGACCCGTCAGTTCAGTTCCTGTGTGCTGATTGAGACAGGTGACAGTCTTGACTCAATCAACGCAACGGCATCAGCGATTGTTAAATACGTTTCGCAGCGTGCTGGTATCGGTATCAATGCCGGTCGTATTCGCGCACTGGGTAGTCCGATCCGTAATGGTGAAGCTTTCCATACTGGCTGCATTCCGTTTTATAAACACTTCCAGACAGCGGTTAAATCCTGCTCTCAGGGCGGTGTGCGAGGTGGTGCGGCAACGCTGTTTTATCCAATCTGGCATCTGGAAGTCGAATCCCTGCTGGTACTGAAAAACAACCGTGGTGTTGAAGAAAACCGCGTACGCCATATCGATTACGGTGTTCAGATCAACCGTCTGATGTATCAACGGATGATCAAAGGGGAATCGATCACTCTGTTCAGTCCGCACGAAGTTCCCGGTCTGTATGATGCCTTCTTTGCTAATCAGGAAGAGTTCGAACGCCTCTATACGCAGTATGAGCAGGACCCCAATATCCGGAAGAAATCGATCAAAGCGGTAGAGCTGTTTGGTCTGCTGGCCTCTGAGCGTGCATCTACTGGCCGTATCTACGTTCAGAACGTAGATCACTGTAATACGCACAGCCCGTTTGATCCGTCAGTTGCGCCGGTCAGGCAGTCAAACCTCTGTCTCGAGATAGCACTGCCGACTAAACCCCTTAACGATGTAAACGATCCGGATGGTGAGATCGCGCTCTGTACGCTTTCAGCGTTTAACCTCGGTGCGCTGCAGAATCTCAATGAGCTGGATGAGCTGTCAGACCTGATTGTACGTGCGCTTGATAGCCTGCTCGACTATCAGGATTACCCTGTACCAGCGGCTTATAACGCGACTATGGGACGCAGAACACTGGGTGTTGGCGTAACTAATCTGGCATACTATCTGGCTAAAAATGGGGTTCGTTACTCCGATGGCAGTGCGAATGGTCTGGTTCACCGTACGTTCGAAGCGATTCAGTACTATCTTCTGAAAGCGTCGAATCAGCTAGCTAAAGAACTGGGAGCCTGCCCGAAATTTAACGAAACTACTTATGCTAAAGGCATTCTTCCGATAGATACCTATAAGCGTGAAGTTGACGAGTTCTGCGATGAACCGCTGCACTACTTCTGGGAAACACTGCGTGAAGATATTCGCGAATTTGGTCTGCGTAACAGCACACTGACAGCGCTGATGCCATGTGAAACCTCTTCACAGATCACTAACTCAACGAATGGTATTGAGCCACCTCGAGGTTTTGTCTCAGTCAAATCGAGTAAAGATGGTGTGATGAAGCAGATCGTGCCTGATTACACCGAGTTGAAAGATCAGTACGAACTGCTGTGGAGTATTCCAAATAACGAAGGTTACCTGCAGCTCGTCGGTATCATGCAGAAGTTTATTGACCAGTCGATCTCGGCTAACACCAACTACGATCCATCCAAGTTTCCGAATGACAAGGTGCCGATGAAGCAGCTGCTTAAAGATCTGCTAACCGCGTACAAGTACGGTGTGAAGACACTTTACTACCACAACACTCGTGATGGCGCTAAGGATCAGCACGATGATATGGGTGGCTGTGAAGGCGGTGCCTGCAAGCTTTAAACCTATTTAACCGGTTTTATCAGGAGAAACGAGAGTCGATGTCTTACTCTACGTTCAGTGCGAGTGCTCATGATGCGACACTCGAACCTATGTTTTTCGGTCGCAGCGTTAACGTTGCTCGCTATGACCGCCAGAAGTATCCGATCTTTGAGAAGCTGATCGAAAAGCAGCTGTCGTTTTTCTGGCGTCCGGAAGAGGTCGATCTGAGTAAAGATCGCAAGGACTTCATGGCGTTGCCTGAGCACGAAAAGCATATCTTCCTGAGCAACCTGAAGTATCAGACTCTGCTGGACTCGGTGCAGGGGCGTTCACCAAACGTGGCGTTTTTACCGATCACCTCGCTGCCGGAACTTGAAACCTGGTTTGAGACCTGGGCGTTTAGTGAAACGATCCACAGTCGCTCTTATACGCATATCATCCGCAACATTGTGACTGAACCTTCGTCGATTTTTGATCAGATTGTGACCAATCCGGAGATTGTTCGTCGCGCTGAATCGGTAACTCGTCTGTACGATGAACTGATCGAGCTGGTAAATGTCTATTCGGTTCATGGAGCGGGTGAGCACAGTATTGATGGTAAGGTTTATGATGCCTCGTTCTATAACCTGAAAACCAAGCTCTATCTGACGCTGGTATCAGTAAACGTGCTTGAAGCGATTCGCTTCTACGTCAGTTTTGCTTGTTCGTTCGCGTTCGCTGAACGTGCGTTGATGGAGGGTAACGCCAAGATCATCCGTTTGATCGCGCGTGATGAAGCGCTTCATCTGACCGGCACTCAGCATATGCTGACTATCATGGCCAGTGGTCGTGATGATGCGGACTTCAAGAAGATCGCTGAGGAGTGTAAGCCTCAGGTGATCGAACTGTTCAGAGAAGCGGCGCAACAGGAGAAGGAGTGGGCCGACTATCTGTTCAGTCAGGGCTCAATGATCGGTCTCAACGCACGTATCCTGAGTGATTATGTGGAGTACATCACCAATGTGCGTCTTAAAGCACTAGGGATGGAAGAACTCTTCCCAGCACGCACTAACCCCTTGCCCTGGATGAACTCCTGGCTGGTGAGCGATAACGTTCAGGTCGCGCCTCAGGAGTCAGAGATCAGTTCCTATCTGGTAGGTCAGATCGACAGTGAAGTTGATCAGGATGACTTCGAAGGTTTTGATCTCTAGAGGAGTATCCTGATGTCGGGTATCCCGCGCATAAAGGTAAATCATCACCACACCTTCTACTATCAGTATGAGTTTTCATTGCTGGAAGCGCTGGAAGCTCAACAGATTCCAGCGCCTTATAACTGCCGCGGTGGTTATTGTGGCTGCTGCAAGGTACGTCTGATTGATGGCGAAGTGGAGTCTGTGCAGGACGCACTGGTTGATCTTGCTGATGATGAGATTCTGACCTGCTGTTGTCGCCCTACCGGTCATATCGAGATCGAGCTACCTGAAAAAATTTAGGCTTCGTCAGGGGGTGGTATTGAGTCGGTTAGTTGGTATATTCAATCTGGCTATATTACCGATCAGGGCAGGAGTAGATCATTAATCAGGTAAAGCAACATAATAGCCAGTCTGCACAGCGCCTGATGACGGCGTTTGATAGTCAGCTGTTAATCGCGCAGACAGATGTTCGCGGAACCATCACTAACGTTAATCAAAAGTTTATCGAACTCAGTGGTTATACCCGTGAGCAGCTGGTTGGTGCTAACCATCGGATATTAAGCTCCGGTTATCATGGCGCTGCGTTCTGGAATGGACTGTATAGCACGATTAGTCAGGGACAGGTCTGGTGTGGAGATATTTGCGATCGCACCAACGCTGGGCAGATCTTCTGGATCCGAACTACAATCACTCCTGACTATGATGATCAGTCAACTATCACGGGTTATACCGCTTTATCCATTGAGGTCAGCGACCTCTATATCAAGCAAACAGAAGCTGTTCAGTTCAAAGCTAATCAGAGCAAGATGTTTGGCATTGTTGCTCATGAACTCCGCACACCGGCTGCGTTGATCGCGATGTTGCTAGACTCAGCTAACGAGTATTCACAGCAGGATCTGATTGAGCTGTTAAAGCGTTACTCAAAGCAACTGATCTCCGTAATTGACGATGTTCGGGCCGTTATCAATCCTGAGGATAATGTGTTCCATCATACGACGCTGGTTAATTTATCTGCGCTGGTAAAAGACTGTGTCTCGCTATATTCAAAACTGCTTGCCAGCAATCAGGTCAATATTCGGATTCAGCTTGATCAGTTTGAATCCCAGCCGCTTGTCATCAATAAACAGAGCGTGAAACAGATTTTGGGTAATATGCTCAGGCACGCTATTGTGAAAGGTTCGGCAAAAAATATATGGATTCGAGCTGAATGGAACGGAGATAAAGGGCAGCAGGGGCAACTCAGTTTATTCGTCGAGGATGACGGACAACTGCCTGAAAATTACGGCGCGCTGATATTTTCTGAATTTGGTGGTGCCTCAGAACAGGTTGATCAGTCTAGTCTTGGGCTGAATGTCAGTCATACACTTGCTCGAGCCCTGGGTGGTGATCTCTGTTATAGCCAGCGTATTTACGGCGGTAATGCATTAATCTTCACCTTCAACGCCTGCCTTAAACGGCAGCAAGCCTTATCGTTAGAAAACGTAAATTCTGAACTGCCGCTTTCTGAGATGTCTGTATTACTGGTAGAGGATGACAAAGTCCTATTGATGGTGACCGCAAAGATGCTGAGTAAAGCCGGTGCTCAGGTTACCTGTGCTGAGAATGGACGGAAGGGGTTGAGTGCATTTCAGATCGATGACTTCGATCTGATCCTAACCGATATCATGATGCCCGATATTGATGGTTATGCGATGGTGGGTAGTATGCGGTTCCAGGGCTATGCCGGCCCGATTATCGGTATTTCAGCGGCATCTTTCGGTGGTGAATTTGAAAGGCTAATTGAAAGTGGTGCAGATCTGGTCTTGAGTAAGCCTCTCACACTGCGAAAACTCTTAGATGCACTCTCCAACCTAAGCCAGATTAAGCGCTGATCTGTTTTTTATATCGTCTTCCACTCATATGTACGCCATTATTCAATGCTTATAGATGTAACTATAACGCTGTCCCATAACCTAAAAACTGCTCCTATATCCAGTGTCGCTACTACCGGATAGATCTATGCGGATCAACTATTAAATTTTCATTTGCCTCAGTTTTTTATCGATATTTTGTTTGACTTCTTCACAGGCACTTATCTCGAGTCGCTATATGATAGAAAAATCCTATTTTCTATTAATGAATAGAGTTGACTTTAATAACCCATTGAATATAAAGGATATTTACAAGCTGTCGATTTTTGCAACAAATCGCTGGAAGTCCCGAACTATCTGGCTTTCAGCAGGTAATCCAAAATCTATACACAATTTTATCCACAGAAACTGTTTATAACATTGAGGGCATTGGATTGGGACGTTAGTGTTGAATTTTCGAGCAGTAACTGCAGCACATTATGCGTGGATACAATCGGCTCAGTTGGGTTGTTCAAGGTGCTGGCGAATTACTTTGGTATCAATGTCTTTGCGCTAAGGGTAGATGATTAGCAGAGGAGGGTTCCAGTCTTCGGCTGACGGTCACAACGTTGGTGGTTTCGCCTAGGTGTTTTTATGAGTTAGACTGCATTGATTAGTCAAAAGTCCTGACGAATTACAGGGGTCCACTAGCATCTATGTCGACAGATTTGCCGAAGCCAACTGAGCTTAATACCAAGTTAGTCGATGATTCTGATCAGATGTTCAAAACCTTGTTTGAACTTTCTCCATTCGGGATTATCAGCATCGACGAAAGCGGTAGCATCAATAAGCTGAATCAGCGTGCTGCTGAGATGTTCGGTTATCAGGAGAATGAACTGATCGGTCAGAAGATTGAACTACTGATTCCGGACAGATTTCGTAAATCCCATGTTGGTATGCGTGAAAATTTTGTCGATCAATCAGGCGTACGCGATATGTCGTTGAGTGCAGACCTACAGGGACAACGTAAGGATGGCAGTCTGTTCCCGGTAACGATAAGTCTAAGCACAAGACGAACCGATAAGGGTGTACAGGTCGTTGCGGGTATTATCGATATTACTGAGAAACGGGCGAAGGAGGAGAACCATAAACTCGCGAGAAAGATTATCGACAGATCACGCGACTGTTTCTACCACCTCGATGTAGATGACGGATTCAAAGTTATCGCCTGTAATCAAGCGACGATAAAACATTTTGATTCGTCGCGAGAAGAGATACTTCAGCAACATATCACCGATTGGGACGACTCCTATACAGTTGAAGAGCTCGATGAGTTATACGAAACCATGGGTGAGAACAGCAGTCTGATGCTAGAAACCGAACATCTAATGCCGGATGGCAGGCGGGTACCGGTTGAGGTGTCGATCAACTACTATCGTGACCCCAATGGTCGTCGTTTCGCTTACGGTTGGTTCAGGGATATTTCGGCTCGCAAGCATTTAGATAATCTGAAAGAGGATGCGAAACGTAGTGCCGAGGCTGCGAATCAGGCGAAAAGTGACTTCATCGCGAATATCAGCCATGAGATCCGTACACCGTTAAACAGCGTAATTGGTCTGTCCTCTATTCTGGAAGCGCGCGAGGACCTGCATATGGATGTTGCTGAAGATGTGGGGCGTATCCGGGTGGCCGGGCAAATGTTGCTCTCTCTGGTTAATGATGTGCTCGATTTCAGCAAAATCGAAGCCGGAGAAATTCAGCTTGAGAATATCAGTGTTGATCTGGAATCGATGCTGATTGAACTGAAAACGATGTTGTCCGGCCAGCTTCAGGGGAAACCTATTGAGCTGATAGTGGATGACCTTCCTCAAGGCGCTTCAGGGCAGGTGATGGGAGATCCAACCCGCTTGCGACAGATCTTTCTGAATCTTCTGACTAACGCTGTGAAGTTTACTCAGCAGGGGCACGTCAGGGTTAGTACTGAACTGGTAGACCCAATATCGGAAGATGGGGCAGGAATCAGGCATCAGACACTACGCTTTATTATTGAAGATACCGGCATAGGTATTGCGAAAGATGCACTGGATACACTGTTTAATACGTTTCAGCAGGCTGATAGCTCAATTACCCGTCAGTATGGTGGTACAGGTCTGGGTTTGGCGATTGTTAAACAGCTGACTGGTATTATGGGTGGTCGGGTCTGGGTTGAAAGTGATCTTGGGCAGGGGGCGCGCTTCAGTGTTGAGTTTCCCTTCACGCTGCCATCTTCCGACACCAAAGTACGTAATAGCCTCGAGCTTCTGCTAGCTGAAAATAATCGGCACGAGCGTGAATACCTGGTTTCAGTGTCTCGCAGATTAGGTTGGAATGTGATTGCTGTTGAGAATGGTGAAGAGCTGCTTAATGCCTATGATGAGTTAGTTCGCAGAGGTAAAGCTGTCGATTGTGTAATCACAGACTGGCAAATACCAGAAATCGACGGACTTGAAGTGTTTCGTCTGATCGAAGAGCGCTATTCACCAAAACAGCTTCCGAAAATTCTTATCGTTAATGGAGGCGTTGAATCGAGTCAACTGAGTACTGAGCCGATGAAGAGTCTGCCTGATAGTATCTTGACTAAGTCGGTCACCGGAGAAGCGCTGTTTAATGGCATAAACCAAGCCTATGTTAAGCTTTTCGGTGACGCTGAACGCCTGTTAAAGGTCACCAATATTAACGCCGGTCAGTTTGTCTGGCTCAATGGTGTACGAGTCCTGCTGGTCGATGACAGTCCAATGAACCTCCATGTAACCACAAGAATACTAGAGAACGAAGGAGCTGTTGTCGCCACCGCTCATAATGGTGCAGAGGCGTTAGACTGGCTAATGGCAGAGGGTAATAGCGTCGATCTGATTTTGATGGACGTGCAGATGCCGGTAATGGATGGTAATACGGCGGTAGGTAAGATTCGTCAGATCGATAGATTAATGCCCCTCCCGGTGATCGCTTTAACCGCGGGGTCAACTGTTGGTGAACATGAAGCGGCCTTTGCAGCAGGCATGGATGATTATCTGACTAAACCTTGTGATCGCGAGCAACTGGTACGCATGATCCGCAAACAGGTTGAAGAAAAACAGACGCGCACCATAGCGGTAGCGGCAAAAATATAGGCGAGATCTTTAACTTTGTAGTTAGTGCACCTGAATCAACAGGCAGAATCTAATCAAAGAAATGTTAATGGTTATAACTATTAATTGAGTTCTGCCACAGAGTTAAAAAGTCAGCTGAGAGTTGTTTAAAATATCAGGATTTCGGGTATAACTATCTCGACCCAGTCTGGTTAATTGCTATTCTTAGGTTATTCTTAATTAAGTTATATACGATGTAGTTCTGGAAAAGACTGCCCCGAGTGCTGTTATCAGGATAGGTGTGACTGTAAGAGATGCAGACAGCTAAAGATAGATCAGACAATTTGGCGATTACTACGGAGGTGAATTCAGATCCTCAATCGGGAGCTATTGAGAACCAGAATAATAAACTTCTTGTTAAGAAGTTCCTGACCGTAATCTCAATATTCACGCTGGTCTGTCTGCTGACGCTGGGGTTGAATCTGTTAAACGCGGCCGTCTCTGAAGGCGTGCGCAGTTATGTAAGTGCCGAAGGGCTCTGGGCGAAGTTTCAAAAAGAGGCTGTGTACCATCTGATGGAATACAGTTTTAA
>JBFEXW010000015.1:0-19031 GCA_041562495.1 Marinobacterium sp.
AATAACGGCGGCAAGTAGCAGACCAATCAATAACCAGACAGAAAGATCCTGCAGTAATTGTCCCGAAGCATACTTCAACGCAGATACTACTTTTAATGGCTGATCGTCATACTCCTGAGGTTTCGAACTACAGCAACTGGTTGTAGCGGTTTCCTGTTGAGTTGTCCGGCTACAACAGGAAGATCCGTTGGATGGTGTTTTTGAACTGCAGCACGAAGATTCTATCTGTTGCGGCGATTTACTCCCCTCCTCATCGGGTTCAGCGAAAGCCTTTATCATTAAACCCGCATAGATCGCGCTGAAAATGGCCGCGATCGGACGAACTATAGCAAACAGGGGACCGAGCAGCGCATAGGAGACGGATACCGAATCTACGCCGGTCTCAGGTGTGGAAACCAGAAATGAGATCGTGGTTGGTTTCGATGCGCCACTGCGTCTCAGTCCTAAGGCAGCAGGAATTACACCGCAGGAGCACAGCGGCAGCGGAGCGCCGATCAACGCGGCTTTCACCACGGCACTGACGCTTTGTTCTCCCATATGCTTCTGTAGCAGGGTCACGGGTACCAGCTCATGCATGATCCCCGCAATCAAAAGACCCAGAAGTAACCAGGGGGCCGATTCCATAAACAGCCCAACAAAATTGGTTACAAAAAGTGCGAAATCAGTCATGGCAGATCTTCATTATGGATGGTTGGTTTTCCGATAATACAACCACTGGCGGCGTGCAGGCTAATCGCTATGTGTTCTGGCACTAAAACTGACATTGACCGAATTCCTGAGATGGTGAACAGCATAGGGTAGCGAACAGGTGCGTGGGACGTCTGTGTGAAACCGGTACAAGAGAACTTCTTGAAGCGAAAGTTCGGGATCATTTTAAGGTAGCTTAAGCACGGGCTTTGAACATTCAACGAGTTTACTATGCAGCTCTCTGACTGAGAAGATGTCGTTCCGTCAGATGTGTAACCTGGACTTCCCAGTCTCGTTTGAGCCGCTATAACGTAGGTTATAGCGGTTTTTTGGAGAAGTAGGGCGTACTCAGACGACTTCAAGCGAGTAAATTTTGAGCTCTACGCAGTCCGGCTTACGAACGCCGGTCCCGACAAAGATGCGCTCCTGCATCCAGAGCAGTTCCGGGGCGGCAGTTTCAAAGGTTGGTGTGCAGCAGAAATAGACCTCGGATGGGTCAACCTTCTCACCTCTGACCAGTTTTTTAGTAACCTCAGGAGCCGCAACCCGGATCGCGCGATTTTGAATAAACACCCGTCCTTCCGGAAGCTCCAGAACGTAGCGAGCATCGAGCTCAGCCAAACGCTCGGTAACAATGACCTGATAATCAGCGCCGCCGGGAAGCACTCGTCCGGTCCAGCCCTCCCCCTCTATCTCGCCACCGGTGATGTTGATCATGCGACGCAGGCCTTTATAGGTCTTACCGACCTCATATGGCGCATCAACATGAATGCGAATGCTGGCAAAATATTTTAGCTCAGGTACTGACATTGGGGTGTCTCCTTGCACTCGTTGTAGCACTGGATAGTGCAGCCTTCGCAGACCGACATATCACGGCGATTCATCATAATTTTTATCGCATCAGAAGTGTGCACCGAAAGGCGCTCTTCGCCCAGCAAAGGGAGCAGGCCTTTTCTCTGCAGGTCATCGATAACATTCCCTTTGAAACTGGCAAGGCGTACGCTGATCTCTTTGGATTCAGCAAGATGGATAAGGCCGGCCAGCATTTTCACCCCTTCAGGATCGATAAAATTGACGCCCTTGCCAAGAATTATCAGCTGTTTTAACTGCGGATGATGCGCCATAAACTGTTCGATCGTTGTCTGGATCGAATCGTTTGCGGCAAAGAAAATTGAACCATCTATTCTAAGAATCTGAATCTGCGGACAGGGCTTTAACTGATAGCGTTCAATATTGCGTACCAATCGCGAGCCACCCAATTGGGCTGAAGAAACCTGAGTAACCGCGGGGCGGCTGGTGCGTTTCAGATAGAGTATGAGACTGGTGATAACGCCAATGTAGATCGCAAACTCAAGATTGATGGCAAGTGTCGAGATAAAAGTGACGATCAGCACAACAGACTCTGATTTGCTGGTGTGGAGCGTTTCTTTAATGTGCTGCAGATCAAAGAGGTTCCAGGCGATCAACATGACTACACCGCCCATCGCAGCTAATGGAAGCTGTGCCGTCAGGCTGGGGACAAAAAACACCACGCTGGCGAGAAATATCGATGCAAAGATCACCGCTAGCGGGGTTTGTGCACCGCTATCGTAGTTAGCGGCACTGCGGGTAAATGAGCCAGAGGATACAAAGCAGCTGAGCGTACTACCGATAAGGTTAGACAGACCCTGCCCAACAAACTCCTGATTGGCGTTGAGTCGTTGCTTGGATTTCAGTGAGATCGATTTTGCGATCGATACCGCTTCAATCAGCCCCATCAGCGCAACCGCGAGAGCCCCGGGGATCAGATTTGAAGCGAGCTCCGGATTGAGTGCAGGGAGTGTAACGGAGGGAATACCTTCTGGTAGGGCGCCAACCAGAGCAACACCTTGGGTTACGCCATCCAGCAGATAATTGGCCAGACTTCCGAGGATCATTCCAATCAGCAGATAGGGTGATTTCTTATGAATACGTTTAGCAATAACAGCCGAGGCGATCGTGATAGTCGCGACAAGTAACGTGTAGTTATTTATCTCAAAACCCTGGAACCCGGTTCTAAACTGCTGATAAAGGTTGAACTCAGCGATACCAAACACATGTTTTAACTGACTAAGGCCGATAATAATTGCGGCACCGGCTGTAAAGCCGAGTACAACGGTATGGGAGATAAAACTGACCAGAAATCCGAGCCGTAACAAGCCAAAGAGTAGTTGTATTACTCCGACTATCAATGTCAGGAGAAATACGGTGGCAGCGTAATCTGCTGCTCCGAACGGGGTCTGCTGGGAGGTAACACTCGCAACAATTATTGAGATTGCCGCTGCGGGACCGGAAACAAGATGCCAGGATGAACCGAAAAGAGCGGCTATGGCGGCAGCAAAAATAGCGGTGTACAGCCCAAAAATAGGATCAAGTCCGGCGATCATCGCATAGGCTGCGCCCTGCGGGAGTACGAGTAGTGCTCCGGTTAATCCTGCGGATAGATCCTGGCTGATCGTTTGCCTGTTGAGCAGCGACTGCCACTGAAGAAAGGGTAGAAAACGACGCGCGATATTATTCAAAGCCGGACCTTGGCAAGTGGAGTTAAGGGTTCACTCCGTTCTAGTTTACCGTTCAGTGATTCGATAATAAATTTCGTATTTAGCGGGTAAATTTAAAATTTATGTATATTGATTTTGTCTAATTTTCTGAGGATCGGTTAGTGAGTTCTGCCGTTTTCTTCGGAAGTTCTTCTGAATAGATATCATCAATTACGGCCATCAGGAGTTCGGCCCGGTTCGGCACGCCCGCTTTTCGATAGACCGCACTCAACTGTGCTTTTACGGTGCCCTCCGATTTTCCACGCATCTCTGCGATCTCGGAAGGTCCATACCCTTTGAACACCAATATCGCTACTTCATGTTCAGCGGGAGACAGCTTCCAGGAGGCGAAGTTTTTCTCAACAATCTCATGCAACGTCTGTTGCGACTGCTGATAATGAGCTTCCAGATGTATTTTTCTCCTCATGATGCGTAGCAGTTGCGCGATTTCAAAATAGACACTAATCCATAAAATGACCGAAGCAAAAACTTCAAGATAGAGATGGATACCAATATTAAGGTGGTTAACTAGAAGGTCGGATATAACATCAAAGAAGAAAAAAGTGGCACAAAACGCCTGAACGCTAATTAATAAAACCAGTTCGCGCGCTTGGTTTTCTTTCAGTAATTTCCGCAGTCGCATCTCTTTTCCCTATGTTTACGCCTACGGCTTAAAGACAAAAATACCCACGTGACGTGTATCAATACTGAAACGCTAACTGAGTATAGAACACTTATACAGCTGTTCTATTATAGATCATCAGATGAGTGTAGAGGGTTAAAATGCATAACCAATTACTCTTTCGCCCGAGTTGCTGTTGATCGGCAGTAGCGGAAAACGTTCAGGATGTGACTGAGCCTCCTGGAGTTCATTGGTAGTCGATGGCAGAAGATTAGCCTGCAGAAAATAGCCAACCAGCGCCTTGCGAATCTCAAATGGCTTGAGCTGTTCCAGATCGTAGTCATCACTGATCAGCGACTGCTGATCTTCGTTCAGATTTGGATTAACAATCAGTTGAATCTGTAACGACTGATTCCATGCATCATCTTCCGGAGGTATCCCCAAACTATCCGTAATGATCTGAGGCGTACCGCGAAAACGGCTCAGCACAAAATCACGATAACCGAGACGATCCCAACAGTAGGCGCGTACATGCAAACGGTTGCTGGCACTGATAATCGAACAGGGTGTCAATGTGCGGACTGAGCCTTTGGGGTGCTGCATCGATACATAGGTTGCCTGAAAGGTGCTGCGGTGCTCAATAGCAGTCAGAATCGCTGCCAGCGTTCCCGGTGCCGTGTTCCGCGCCAGTATGGGTACCGCATAGAAGTCCGGGTTGGTCGGCGTCGCCAGTTGGGCAACGGTAATCAGGGAGTCAGCCGAGTCACTGATCAGCTTGGGTTTGAAGTCCCGGGTCGGTTTATAACAGCGATCAGACGGGTCGTAGGGTTTGATATTCTCCGGTGCAAACTCTGAGTAGGTGTTTATCTCCTCCTGAGCTTCAGCACGCGAAAGTCCGAATGTACCGACCAGCATGCCAGCGGTAACGGCCCTGTCCCAGAGCAACTGCCGCTCTATAAAGCGCAGACGCTGTAGCTGTGGCCAGGATGATTCGTTGATTGAAACCTTCATCAGTGAGAACCGGATTTAATCAGTGCCTTAATTTCGGCTAGTTCAGCACGCAGATCGCTCAGTGTGGGCTCATTGGCTTCCAGAGCTTCCTCTTTGCGGATCTTTTCATGCTCCTCATTCATTACATTTACCACAATTCCGATCACCATGTTGAGAAATGCGAAAGCGGTCAGGAAGATAAACGATATGTAGTAGAACCAACTGAACGGATAGACCTCCATCGTTTCATACATCACATCGGTCCAGTCTTCGAAGGTCATCACGCGGAACAGAGTAAGCATCGATACTGCTATATCACGCCAGAGAGTCGGGTTGATTTCGCCATACAGTGTCGAACCAACCGCCGCATAAACGTAAAAGATGATGAACATCAGCAGCAGTACGTAACCCAACTGGGGCAGAGCTTTGACCAGTGAGTTAAGCAGCATCCGCAGTTCCGGGATGATCGACACCATTCGGAACACCCGGAACACACGTACCAGACGGGCGACCAGCGCACTGTCGGCTTGTTGTATCGGGATCAGACTGATCACCACAACCAGAGTATCGAAGATATTCCAGGGGTCTTTGAAGAACTGGCGTTTATTCTCTTCACCGAGAAACCGGATACTGATCTCAATCAGAAAAAACAGCGTTACCGCGATATCCAGCCATCCGACAATCATTTCGGCGATAGGATGCAGGTCGAAGGTTTTTGCACCTACCAGCAATGCAGAGCCGATGATTACGGCGACCACTGAGATCTCGAAGATTTTGTTAGCACGTATCTGTGCGAAGGTTGTCAGAAGCTGATTGGTTGTGGTCATAAAGATTCCTGGAGCTCACCATTTAGGCCGGACATTTTAAGGGGAGCTGTGTAGATGGTGAAGATGCCAGGGTATAGAAAAAAGAGGGAGGCGTTGGCGTTGAGTATCGATGTGCCAGCCTCCCAATAAAGGGAAAATGAACAACTGCAGATCCAGATTAGAACTCTATCCTGACAGTTTGCTGATTACCCATAAACAAACGGACTAGGATGGGGAAGCGCGTTGGAGAAATGAAATTGAAACATACATTAACAATCTCTAAACTAAGCGGAAAATTAAGGAGCTTTGATGAACAGAATAAAATTGGGTGCGATCGCGTCTGCTCTTTGTCTTGGGCTGGCAATGTCATCAGCACAGGCGGCGAGTGATGAGGCAATTGAAGCGATGGCAGACTACCTGATGTTTCAGGAGTATGAGTCTGGCATTATTTTGCCGCAGCAGATCGATAAAACTGTATTTGAAGCGGTTACCTTTATCGATACCCGTGATGCGGATCAGTTTGAAAAGGAAACTATTCCCGGAGCAATCAACATTGAGTGGCGTCAGGTATTGGAGCGTATCGATGAGATTCCGGAAACATCGAAAGTAGTTCTATTCTGTAACACCGGCTCGCTCTCGTCACAGGCAACCTTTGCGCTGCGGGTTGCGGGACGAGAAAACGTTGTTGTACTTCAGTCAGGTTTTATTGGCTGGAAAACAGATGCCCCGTATAAGCCGGAGTAAGCGATGTCACTGAAAGAACACTGGAATAACCGCTATTCAGAAAATGAGGACTCAGGTCTCTCCTGGACTGAGCTAGAACCCAGGATCTCCCTCGAGTGGATATTTGAAGCAACAACACCCGACGATGTGGTCGTTGATGTCGGTGCCGGACGTTCCAAAATTATCCCTGCGCTTCTGGAACACGGGTATAAGCGTCCTGTGCATCTGGAACTGTCGGAAGCGGCAGGTCGGGATATGCGAGAACAACTGGGTGCCACTCGCTCTGAACAGGTTGACTGGGTCTGTTCGGATGTCTGCGACTGGCAGCCTGAATCACAGGTGTCACTCTGGCATGACCGTGCAGTTTTTCATTTCCTGACAGATGAAGCGCTGCGCCAGCGCTATATTCGTAATATGGAGCAGGCGCTGAAGGCAGATGGCACGCTGATCATATCCAGTTTCCATCTTGATGGGCCGTTGAAGTGCTCGGGGTTACCTGTTGCGCGTTACTCCTCTGACACACTGTTGGAAGAACTCAATCGGCTGGGCGTGGATCACTGGTGTCTGATCGATGGTCTGATTCATGAACATCGCACGCCTGGTGGCAATACTCAGCTGTTCCAGTACAGCCGCTTTAAACGCTGTTGATGTATTAGCCCTCTAACAGCGCTTCAAGGGCGGGTAGATCGACCAGTTGAATCACCCGCCCGATTCGTTGATCGTACCCTCGCGTTTTCATTCAGTCAGATGACGGAAGATCCTTTCATTGGTCAGCCCTAAATACTGACCAAGTTCGCGCCGACTTAACGGTATTGGGGTAGGGGTGTCCTTTCCTTCTTTTCAGTTAATCAGAAACTAGGCCAGACGAGCCCTGGATTTGCGCAGGACAATCTGCGTCAGGTGTTCGTCTACATCACCTGCTGTAGCGCTCGCTCGGTGATCGCCTGATTAATGGTATTGCTCTGATTCCGTAGTATGGTAACGCCTTCGCGCAGGGTAGAGACGCGCCCGAGTTTTTCACCTTCGTGATAGACGATCTCTCCCTTACTATAAGTAGTTACACGTGTATTGAACTCTTCAATGAGCGTCAGTTCAGCCTCTTCGAGACAGTCAAACAGACTGCGGGGCGGATTGGCAGATGCGGCAGTGGCCACGGCCAATCAATTGGCTCATTGATATATTACAAAGCTAAGATTAATAGACCTATGTTAGGTGTATATTCTGAGATTATTACCCCTGCTGATTCAGCGGGTATAACGCTATGCGTGAAATAGGCGTATCCCGCTGAGAGGGGTTAGTTTTTGACGCGACGCTGTTTGCGGACCCACTGAACATGCTTCTGGATCTGCTCATCACTGAGTAGTAGTGTCAGTGTATTCAGTGAGGTTGCCAGATACATCTCATCGTAGAAGCGGTGAATTGCCCGATGACAGGGTTGGCAGATCCAGATTCCATCCTGCAGCTCTGCTTTTGCGTAGATTTTCTGGAATCTGGCGCGGCGGTGAACCTTGCGCGGTATCAGGTGATGAAAGGTCAGATTAAGCTCTCGGGAGCATAGCTGACACGCAGAGGGTCTTTCCATTATCACCTTTCGATACAGCGCAGGGATTTAAGTCTCTTTCAGATCGAGTAACTGATCACTGCTGTCCAGTTGGCCAAGATCATGACTGGCGATAAGAAGAATGCGATCCTGCCACAGGGTGCGCAGCTGCTGTAATACCTCGGCCTGGAGCTGTGAGTCCATGCCGGCAAAGGGCTCATCGAGAATTATCACATCAGGGTTCTGCAGGATCAGACGTGCTAAGCCGATACGCTTGAGTTCTCCGCCGGAGGGTTGCCACTCACCATCGCCCAGCCAGGTATCTAGTTTTTCCGGCAGATTTTCTGCCCAGCCAGCAAGTTGTACCGCTTTAAGTGCCTGCCAGATCTGTTCATCGCTGGCATTACGATAGAGCCGCAGATTGCTTCGGAGGCTGGCACGCAGGATCTGTATCTTCTGCGGCATATACCCCAGATCTTCTGTGTTGATCCCCTCGAACGCAAGCTGTCCCTGAGTAGCCTGAAGTTCGCCGCTTAGCAGGCCGAAAAGTGTAGTTTTTCCCCAGCCACTGGGGGCTTTAAACCAGTACCAGTGGTTTGTTTCGAACAGCAGGTTCAGGTTAGAAAATACTGGATATCTGCTCTCCGGGTACTGATAGCCGAGTGAGTCGATCCTTATAGCAGGGGAGGTGCTCTCCACCTCGGTAATTGCTATTCCGGGCTGGCTGCTCTGGTTGCTTTCAGTCAACGTCTCCAGACGCCCCAGTGCCAGTTGTCCCAGACGCAGGCTGGCAATGGCAGGGGCCGTTGCGGCGAATATCTCGCTGCTTCCTAGTGTTAACAGCAGCAACATAAACACCAGAGCACCGTTCAGTGACTGGTCCATATAGGCGCTGAGCGCCAGTCCGAGACTGAGTACCTGCAACGCAGCAAGTAGTATCTGACCGAGCAGATTGATTCCCGCCTGCAGGCGCAGTGTCGTCAGTTCAAGCGCAGCCGCTTCGGATGCGGTTTCACGTACCTTGGCGCCCTCGATGAATAGCCGTCCGTGCAAACTCAGGAGTCTGAGCGAACTGAACACTGCGCTGGCGCGAGACCAGACCAGATTCTGGCGGTGGTGAAGCTGCTCTTCCGAAGATAGCAGTGTACGGGCATAGGCCCAGGGCAGCAGGATCAGTGAAACCAGAATGATCGGTAGTGCCAGAATTGCCAGAGACGGCAGGAACATCCAGCAAACTACCAGATAACTGATCGCCGTGATTGCTGCTGTCAGTGCGGGTATTAGTGCATGCAGATAGATCCCTTCAACATTCTTGATATCCTGCATCAGTCGGCTGGCGCTCTCATGCCGGTTGGTCAGCCTGGAGATATCTTTCTGCTGTGCCAGATCGTTGAACAGTTGTGCGCGCAGACGGGTAATCAACTGGAAGGTCGCTTCATGGGTGACCATGCGTTCAGCATAGCGTCCGACAGTCCGGCTGATCGACAACCCTCTGACAACCGCACCTGGCGTAAAAAAGTTAAAGGTGTGGGCGGTTGCGGCAACAGCACCTGCAATCGCAGCTGCACTGATAAACCAGCCGGAGACCGCCAGCAGCGCGATTGCCGAAAAGGCGGTCAGCACCGACAGCAGAACACCTAGACTTGCACTGCCTTTGGTTTCCGACAGCAGGGCCCAGTAGCGCTTAGTCATCTGAACCTCCTCTGTGCGGCTGTAGCTCTATCGTCTGTGTAAAATTGAAATGGGTGCTCAGACGATGGCTTGCCATAATTAGTATCCCGCCCTGTTCGGTATGGAACCTGAGTCCCGCCATAAACTGGTCGGCTGTGTCCTGATCAAGGTTCGCGATCGGTTCATCAAGCAGCAGAAGCTTGGGGCGATGCAGGAAAATTCGTGCAATCGCCAGTCGCTGAATCTGTCCGCCCGACATCTGTGCGCCTGAATCGGTGATGTAATGCTCAAGCTGTGATGGCAGTGCTTCAACCGTTGCCTTGAGTTCTGCCCGCTCCAGAGCAGCCCAGAGTTCCTGATCCGTATACTGATGCCCGAGGCAGAGGTTTTCACGAATAGAACCGTAAACCAGTTCCGGGTGCTGAGAGATATAGCCGATTTTGGACTGCCAGTTTGGATTGGCATAAATATCAGTAGATTCGCCATCAATCTGCACAGAACCCTGCGCAATTGGACGCAAGCCCGCCAGTGAGTCGAGCAGCGTTGTTTTGCCGGTTCCCGAAGGTGCTTCGATTAACAAGGAGTCGCCACTGTTCAGTGCCAGGCTGATCGCTTTATGTGCTGGCCGCGAGGGTTCTCCGGACTGAATCTGTTTCAGCACAATACTGTTAAAGTCGTTGATGGTCTGAGTGCCAATGTGCTCTTCCTGCTGTTTTATCAGAGATTCAAGGTGTTCAACCTGTTCGGCGGTTGCGCGGGCATTGGACTTGGCGTGGTACAGGGCGCCGAGTTTTCGTAGTGGCAGATAGTATTCGGGGGCCAGCATCAGCAGGAAGGCGCCCTGAGCGAAGCTCAGCGTATCGCCCCAGGAGCCCAGACTGTATTTGCCGAGGAAAAAGAGTCCAAGATAGACCGCAACCAGTGCAACACTGACTGCGGCGAAGAACTCAAGCAGCGTGCCAGACAGAAAGGCCAGCTTGAGTACGCCCAGTGTGCTGCGACGAAAGCGATCTGACTGCTGGTAGAGTTGCTCACTTTCCGGTTCAACAGCCCGGTTGCGCTGCAGCAGTTCGATATTTCTGAGGCGATCTTCCAACAGGGTGCCGAGCCGGTTCATCTCGGTCATGTTTTTACGACTGGCTTCTGCCGCTTTTTTACCGACTAGAATCATAAAAATGGGAATCAGTGGCGTGGTCAGCAGTAATATCAGTGGTACCAGCCAGTTTACCGTCAGACTGGCGATCAGTATCAGCACCGGTGTAATCACCGCGAGTTTCTTCTGAACCTGATATTCCGCAAGGTAATCCTTCAGCCCCTCAACTTCTGAGGTGAGCAGGTTGGCCATCTCGGCGGGCTTGAACGAGGAGGTGAGGCGTATGCCCCGCTGAAAACTGAGGTTGAGTATATGTTCTCGGAGTCGATCACGAATCAATACCGAGCGCTTCAGGTTAATTCGTGACTGCAGATAACCAGTCAGATGACGGACCGCGAGTATCAGCGCGAGTATAGTTAACAGAATCGGCAGATCGGATTTTTCCAGAGAGTCCGAAAGCAGCTTGTCGATAAGTGTTGCGACCAGCCACGCGAAGCCGATAACAGTCAGAGACTGAACGATACCCAGTAATACTGACGTTTGAAGAGATCGATTAGAATCGCTGCTCAGTTGATCAATACTGGCAGTCGGATTGTGTTTGGAGCGGCTCACGCCTGATTATCCTTAAACATACAACAAAAAAGACGGGGGTATTTTACCCCCGTCGTCTGTCAACTTATATCAGAATATCCTGTCAGGAATCGTTTTCGTCCTGAGCTTCCAGCCACATGGCGTTGATGATTCCGAAACTGCAGGCGAGAAGTACGCCCAGAATCCACGCAAAATACCACATAGAGAGCGCTCCTTAATAGTTAGACACACTGTTCTGTTCAATAAACTCGGGCTGGATTCGTCGCCACATCTTGTAGTAACCCCAGGTGGTGTAACTCAGAATGATCGGTACGAATACCATGGCAACCCAGAATATAATCGTTAGTGTCAGCTTCGATGAGGTCGCATCCCAGAGCGTCAGGCTGCTGGTCGGGTCGCTGGACGAGGGCATCACAAACGGAAAAAGTGTGAACCCGGTCAGCAGAATAATGGTTGCGATACTCAGCGAGTTAACCACGAATGCCCAGCCGCTTCGATCTGCTTTCGCCAGTGCGCTAACTAACAGCGGAAGTATCACTGCCGCAACAGAAAGAGCCCAGAGAATTGGGTAATTTCTGTGGTTTGCGAACCAGTCACCCGTTGTGCCAACTGTTTTCAGGGCCGGGTTGGAGACGGCATCGGGACCTGTGGTACTGGTGATCTCATAACCCGGAATCCATAGCAGAAGTACTGCACCTGCGATCAGCAGCAAGAGTGTCAGAATCGGACCGAGTCGGGCCGCTGTGGTTCGAGCTCGACCTTCCACCTCTCCGCCGGCGCGCATCTGCAGCCAGACAGCACCGTGCAGTGCCAGCATCACAACGCTGACCAGACCGCAGAGAATCGCGAAGGGGTTGAGCAGTGCCCAGAAACTACCGGTATAGATTGGCCGGGTAAACTCATCAAAGTGGAAGGGGACGCCGAGGAATAGGTTGCCGAAAGCGACACCGAACACCAGCGAAGGTACGAAGGAGCCGAGGCAGAGTGCCAGATCCCAGTTGTTTCGCCAGCGCTTGCTGTCCTGCTTGGAACGGTATTCAAAACCGATTGGTCGGAAGAATAGCGCAAACAGCACCAGCAGCATCGCCCAGTAGAATCCGGAAAATGCGGTCGCATAAACCAGAGGCCAGGCGGCGAATATTGCACCGCCTGCAGTGATCAGCCAGACCTGATTGCCATCCCAGTGGGGACCAACAGTATTAATAATGACGCGGCGTTCGCTATCGGTTTTTCCCAACAACGGCAGCAGCATGGCTGCGCCCAAGTCAAATCCATCGCTCACTGCGAAGCCGATCAGCAGCACCCCGACCAACAGCCACCAGATAAGGCGGAGCGTATCGTAATCAAACATAGTTTTCTCCCCCAACTGACTTGTTCTGTTCGAAGTGATAACGACCTGTTTCCAGAGCGCTCGGCCCTTTGCGGATATATTTCACCATCAGGAACACTTCAATCACCAGAAACACTGAATAGAGCCCAATGAAGCTGATCAGACTCAGCCAGAGGTCCGTTACGGTCAGATGAGAAGTGGCAACATAGGTTGGCAGAATCTCACCGATCGCCCAGGGCTGGCGGCCAAACTCAGCGACGAACCAGCCCATCTCACTGGCAATCCAGGGAAGCGGCAGACAGAAAAGTGCGAACTTCTGCAACCAGGGTGTTTTATGTTCAGCACGTTTAGCGGTGAAGTAAAACGCCAGTAAAAAGAGTAATAGCATGGTGAAAGCCGCGGCCACCATTACCCGGAAGGTCCAGAAAATTGGTGCGACACGAGGGATACTGTCCTTCGATGCTGCCTGAATCTGCTCCTCAGTCGCATCGATGACATTTTCCGTGTAGCGCTTGAGCAACAGACCATAGCCCAGATCATCGCTAACCTTAGCGAATGCCTCACGGTTTGCTGGAGTATCCTCACCGCGACGCAGCTTGGTTAGAAGCCCATAAGCGACCATACCATTACGAATGCGTTTCTCGTGCTCGGCGATCAGGTCTTTAAGTCCTGTCACCTCGGTGTCGATCGAACGTGTTGCGATCAGGCCAAGTAGATAGGGGATTCGTAAGGCACCCTTAGTCTCCATTGTATCCTGATCCGGGAAGCCGATCAGAGTAAAAGCGGCCGGCGCCTCCTGTGTATGCCACTCCGCTTCCATGGAGGCCAGTTTTACCTTCTGCACATCACCGATCTCATAACCGCTCTCATCACCGAGTACGATAACCGAGATGGCAGATGCCAGACCGAAGGCGGATGCGATTGCAAACGAGCGACGTGCAAAATCGATATCACGGTTACGTAACATAAAATAAGCACTGATCGCTAACACGAAGATTGAGCCGGTCACATAGCCGGCCGATACGGTGTGGACAAACTTAACCTGTGCCACCGGGTTGAAGATGACTGAGGCGAAGCTCTCCATCTCCATACGCATGGTTTCAAAGTTGAAGTAAGCACCTTCCGGATTCTGCATCCAGCCGTTGGCAATCAGAATCCAGAGCGCTGAGAAGTTTGAACCTATCGCAACCAGCCAGGTCACGGACAGATGCTGTACTTTGGTAAGACGATCCCAGCCAAAGAAAAACAACCCTACAAAGGTGGATTCTAGGAAGAAAGCGACCAGACCCTCTATGGCCAGTGGTGCACCAAAGATATCGCCAACGTAGTGGGAGTAGTAGGCCCAGTTGGTTCCGAACTGAAACTCCATAGTGAGCCCGGTGGTCACACCCAGCGCGAAGTTGATCCCAAAGAGCTTGCCCCAGAATCGGGTCATATCTTTGTAGATCTGCTTGCCGGTCATGACATAGACAGATTCCATGATAGCCAGAATAAAGGAGAGCCCCAGGGTGAGTGGCACAAAGAGAAAGTGGTACATGGCTGTAAGCGCAAATTGCCAGCGTGACAGCTCCACGACCGAATCTGAGATCATCGCTATTACCTCCAAAGGTTAACTGCAGCGAATTAAAAGATAGCAGCTGATTGCTGTTTGTCTTTGAATGGAGAGAATAAACTGCGTAATGCTAATCGTTGTTGTTTTGGAAATAATTGATATTTATCTAGCGATGGCTGAAGTTGGCCTGTGCATGCGGAGAGGGCGCTTTGGATTTTTGTTAAAGTCCTCTGGCCCACTCAGGACGAAGGTGAACATCGGCAGGCAACGCAATTGCGCCACGTACCTGATCCAGTAACCGCGATTTGTCCCGTCCTAGTGTTCCCTTAAGAATCAAGTAGTTGGATGCATGATCGCTGCGGAATACCGTCTGGTCGAGCTCAAGATTCTGCAGAAACAGTTCCATCTCCTGAAATAGCTCCAGCTGGGTTAACGGCTGGAACTGTCCATTAAACCCCTCAGCAAAGCGCTCAGTTCCAGGGCGTAGAGTCAGAACCAGTGTCGACAGAAACTCTGGCTGCGCGGCTGAAATCAGCTTTGCAGAGTTGTAGGCGTGTTGTTCCGAGAGATACCTGCCCCCGAGGCCATTCAGAACCATCACAGACGCTTTAATTCCGGCGGCCTTGAGTTTGAGCAGGGCGTCCAGCGTTGAATTAAACGTTTCACCCTTCTGTACTCGTTGCAACACCTCGTCATCGCCAGATTCGACACCGACATAAACCAGCGCTAACCCTTTTTCTCTGAGAACCTTCAGTTCATCCACCGATTTATTGCTGAGGTTACGTGGCAGACAATAGGCGGACACGCGATTGGTTTGAGGCAGGTGCTGCTGAATCAGGTCGAGAACCTGTTCCAGACGTCTGACCGATAGCGCCAGCGCATCACCATCAGCAAGGAAGATACGTCTCGGGATATTGATCCGGCTGGCGACCCAGCGAATCTCCTGCTCAATCTCGTCAACGGGTTTGGGGCGAAATTTTTTCTGCGGCGCGGTGTACATGGTGCAGAAGGTGCATTCGTTATAACTGCAGCCATTGGTGATCTGCAGAATCAGTGAGTAGGCCTCGCTCGGTGGGCGATACAGAGGTTCGATATAGCTCAGAGGTAACATCTACGCGATTAACTCAGATTGATCTTGTCTTGGGGAATATCCAGCAGATAGCCTTTGCCGGGTATGTTGCGTAACATTAATTCGCTGATGATCTGGTTACCCAGGGCATCTCTCAGACGTTTGATCCGTACCACGCCAGCAGCCTCTTCGCACTCAGCCAGTGGTTTGCCGGAGATCATCGCCTCAACCTCTGTTCCGGTCAGATATTCCGAGTCGAGTCTGGCTTCCATAAACAGTGCCAGTGTTTCGATATTGGATTTGGTCAGGGTGAAGTTGTCATCATTAATTCTGACCTGATTCTGATCCCTAAACAGTGAGATCGAGGATGGATTTAATGCCCGGCTGCGCATCTCCTTATACTGTTGGCGCATATTCAGGTTCGAAAGTAGCAGGCCTGCGCTGATAAGTACCAGCGCAAAGCTGAGCAGCATCAGCGTCAAAATAATCTGCAGATGCAGGTTCAGAGCCGATTCAAAGAGTGTTCCAGATGATGCGAGCACCTCAAGCAGCTTAATTTCAGCCTGAGAGGTGAGATCTGTCTCAACAAAAATCCGCTCGACATTCTGGTTAAATACTGAGGGGTCCGGCAGCTTAAACCAGAACCAGCCAAACAGTAGAATACAGCCCAGACTGGTTACCGCGAGCACAATTTTGGTCAGACGGGCGTTCTCAATAACGGAGGAAAAATTCACCGGCTTCATCCTTTTTAGTGCTCAATTGGTCAGGAGAGACAGGCTCAAGGACCACCAGTAACGTCCAGCCTCCTGCTACAATTCGGTTAGCAATTTCGGACCTATTGACCGGCACCGAGCAGGACTGATCCACACGTATGATCCCATAGTGCAACTGCAGCGGGTTCTCTTTTTTTGCCTTGTAAGCGTAGTAGCACTCAGCCCGGGCTCCCTGAGAGACTAAACCCAGAAGCAGGGTAAAAAGGATTAGTTTTTTCATTCGGTTCATCATGCTGAAAAGAGATCATTTATCGGCTTGTTATTCAATAACCGAGCTGCTTTTATCCCTCGGTTATCCGATTACAAAGCGCGGTTTTAGAATAACACACCCCAATTGGCACATCCTGAACAGGTCAAACGAACAACAAGGATCTACCAATGAAAAAACTAATAATTGGCCTGGGATTATCTGCTGCTCTGATCGGACAATCAGCATACGCAGGGCAGGGGCATACCCGTAATGATGATATATGGGCATTGCTCTTGGCGGGTGCGGTAACAACCGTCATAGTCGCCAGTGCGCTGGATGACAGTGACAAAGTCAGAGTTGAGCATCACCGGGTTGCGCCACCACCTCCACCACCGCGCTGGGGCCATGCTTACCCTAAATACTCTCATGGTTTCCATCATCACCGTTACGACCATCATAGACGATTTAATCGTCGATTTGATGAAGAGCGAAGACACCGTCACTAATTATCAGGTTTGATGAGATACATGAACCCCGCTTTTGCGGGGTTTATATTTTGGTTGGCAAATGGAGTCTATCTGAATAGAGCTCTGATACCGGCTATCCCTGATAATGACGCTGCCGGAAAGATGATCTGTCAGTTGTTTGATATTACTCTGATAAACTCAATCGTCAGACAGCCGGGTCTGGTCCTTTATAGAGCTTGCTGAATAGCCTCAATCAGCGCATCAATCGCCTCAGGCTGAGTCGCCCAGGAACACATAAATCGGGCTCCTCCACCAATAAAGGTATAAAACATCCAGCCATCCTGTGTCAGTCGTGTCAGCACCTCATCGGGCAGTTTAACCAGCACAGCGTTCGCTTCGGTAGGGGATAGCAGTTCGGCACCGGGTATATCCGCCAGTTTGTCTGACAGATAGGTCGCCATCGCGTTTGCGTGGCCCGCACGGGATAACCAGCAGCCGTCCTTAAGCATCGCCATCCATGGGGCAGAAAGGAACCGCATCTTTGATGCCAACTGCCCCGACTGTTTGCAACGGTACGCAAATTCGTCTGCCATTCCGGGGTCAAAAAACAGAATGGCTTCCCCCAATGGCAGGCCCATTTTGGTGCCACCGAAGCAGAGGATATCAACACCTGCCTGCCAACTAATGCTGGCAGGCGTGCAATTCATCGCTGCAACTGCGTTTGCGAAGCGGGCACCATCCATATGTACCTTAAGTCCATGCTGGTGAGCGGTATGGGCAATTCCGCTTATCTCACCGCGGTGGTAGAGCGTGCCGATCTCGGTAGACTGCGTCAGCGTTACCGCCTTGGGCCGCGGATAATGGATATCGGTACGTCGAGTGATCACCTCCGCGACACCTGCAGAGGTGAGCTTACCCTGACGGTTAGGCGAGAGCAGCAATTTAGAACCGTTAGAGAAGAATTCCGGTGCGCCACACTCATCCGTTTCGACGTGAGCAATGTCGCTACAGATCACCGCTTGATAAGACTTGCAGAGTGACGCGAGAGCCAGGGAGTTGGCCGCGGTTCCATTAAAAACGAAAAAGATCTCCAGATCCTGTTTTGCGAAAACCTCTCGTAGCTTATCGCACACTAGATCTGTTGCAGTATCGTTTCCGTAGGAGTGAGCATAACCCTCATTCGCCTCGATGAAAGCAGTCATCGCTTCCGGGCAGGCTCCCGCTACGTTGTCACTGGCAAACTGGAGTTTAAATCCCGGTATATCGCGCTGCATCAACCCGCTCCTAATTTGGTTTCTGTCCACAGAGATTGTCGAATAGTTAATCTGAATAGCAACAACAGCTTAACTCAACGAGTGTATTATTTGGCATCTAATATCTCTGCCAATATTCGCAGAAAGATATCTCTCGATATAGTGATTTCAGTTTCTAATATTCTGTACAACACTCTGTTCTATATAAAGTATTATTAAATTTGCTCATAAATAAACATCGTCTATACTCTTTTTGTACACTGTACTGAAAGGGGATTCAGTTGAAAAAATCAATTTACAGTCTGGCTTTAGCGGCGATGTTGGCCTGCACCACTGCAGTCGCCGGTACAACCTATTCATTAGTAGGGTCAGGGAGCAAAACCCAAACTCAGGGTTATGTTGGCCTGAATTGGAGCCTTGGTGGAGGCGCAACTCCGGCGCTGGTACTGGGGGTTTCTCGTGCTAAGGTCAAAACAAATGGCGACACTACCGGAGCTAATCTTTCCTTTCTGGTGAATTTGTCTGGGGGGGGCGAGCCCGCCAAGATCAAACTAGGCTATCTGAATGGAAGCAAGAATACACTGCAGAGTGAACTGGGTGTCGGATATAACTTCCTGAAATCTACGCCTCTAATTGGTGCGGGTCTTAATGCACCATATGTAAATCTGGGAGTGGATTGGAATTTCGGGGAGGGCTTTGACCCTTACGCTACACTGCGTAGTCAGGGGGCATTCAAGAAACCTACCGGAACAACCTGTGTGAAAGATGCGGTTACTACGGACGGCCACTATACCGATTCTACCTGTACTGTTGTGCATTTTATTAATCCTCCCCCTGGGTGATCTAGCGTTAATGTCTTAAGGATTTCCCATCGCTGAGTTAGCAAACCCTTTGCGCCGACGCCTGTTACAGGTTGTCGGCCTGTTTTTCGTGAATCATGCATTTCCCGCGAAAGCAGGGCTGGTCTTGGATACGTCTATACAGACCCATCGTACTTTTGCGAGCTTTCTTGATGTGTTGCTGCCTCGAGATGAACTTACCGGCTCCGCAACAGACTTAGCTGTAGATGTACAGCTATTGAGCTTGGCTGACGATGATATTCGTTTTAAACAATTG
>JBFEXW010000016.1:0-18531 GCA_041562495.1 Marinobacterium sp.
GCTGCCATTTCAAAAGCCATAGCGCGACCAAGACCTCGGCCGGCACCGGTAATAGCGATTACTTTGTCTTTCAGTTCCATAGGTACGTTACCTTAAATTTTTCGATTGTTGCTCGAATCGATAATTTTTATTTTTGATCTATGTTGCAATGCAGCTTGTGCGATGCATCAAAGCTAAGTTGACTGAGGGTAAAAATCCAGCGACCTTATATACCGAATAGTTATTTAGCGTTAATATAATAGTTAACATTGGTATATAGTTTTGCGCGTATCGTTTTAATGTATTGAAAATTAAGTATATTTGTATCCTGATTTTTCTATGTTTGTTTTCTTAGACATAGGTTTAATGAGGTTGCACAAAGCGAAAAAATTGTGCGAAGCGGTATTATCTCTTTTTGCTAACGCAGCAAAATGGCGTGTTGATACTTTCTATGCTCGAAGTATTTGCTGATTGCTGTTAGTTTGAGCCGCTGGTGCGTTTGGGGTGATGTATGCCGATATTTTTTATTCTTTTTATTGTGATTCCTGTTGTTGAGATCTTCCTGCTGATCAAAGTAGGGCAGATTATTGGTGGCTGGTCTACCGTTGGGCTGGTGCTGCTGTCTGCTTTCATTGGCGTCAATATGCTGCGTTATCAGGGTTTGTCTACATTGAGTCGTGCCAAGCAGCGGATGGATAAAGGGGAACTTCCGCTCGGGGAGATGCGGGATGGTATTGTTATTGCGGTTGGCGGTGCTTTGTTAATTACGCCTGGATTCGTAACCGACTTTCTTGGATTCTGCTGCTTGATCCCTTATACCCGGCGCTGGTTTGTATCCCTGTTCTCGTCAGTGTTTCAGACGGTTATTCGGCAAAAAGGCGCTCATGCTCAGTTTTACTACTCATCCGATCGTTCAACCTACAGCAATGATTCAGCAGGCCGGGACGATATAATCGAGGGGGAATATACAGATCTGGATGAGAAGCAGGGGGCTGCTGATGACGATCAGAATAAACGTATTCGTTAAAATCCTTGTCTGAAGAAAAATTGTTAAATTTTTTCCCTATCTCTATTGAAATTCACGGGGCCCTCCCCAATTAACACTTTCACCTAAGGGTTCCAGTTAAAGGGTAGCTGGAGTCATTAATAACAAACCAACATCGCTTTGGATCCTAGATTCAGGAGAACAACCAGATGAAAATTCGTCCACTTCAAGACCGTGTCGTAGTTCGCCGTAGCGAAGAGGAAGCTACCTCAGCGGGCGGCATCGTACTTCCGGGTTCAGCTGCAGAGAAGCCAAACCGTGGAGAGGTCGTTGCAGTAGGCCCAGGTCGCGTAGCTAACAACGGTGAACTGATCGTTCCTTCAGTAAAAGCGGGAGATCAGGTGCTCTTCGGTCAGTACGCAGGTAGTAACACTATCAAGATCGATGGTGAAGAGCTGCTGATCATGCAGGAAAGTGAAATTTACGGCGTTCTGGAAAGCTAATATCCAGACAGTCTGGTTTTTGAAGATAAATAACGTTTAATAGTTAACAGGATCATAAAAATGGCAGCTAAAGAAGTTCGCTTTGGTATCGATGCCCGTCAGGGTATGCTAGAAGGTGTAAATATTCTGGCAAATGCAGTTAAAACTACGCTGGGCCCTAAAGGTCGTAACGTTGTTCTGGATAAATCTTTCGGTGCACCAACCGTAACTAAAGATGGTGTGTCTGTAGCGAAAGAGATCGAACTGAAAGATAAGTTCGAGAACATGGGCGCTCAGATGGTTAAAGAAGTAGCGTCTAAAGCAAACGATGTTGCGGGTGACGGTACTACGACTGCAACCGTTCTGGCTCAGGCTATCGTTAACGAAGGCTTGAAGTCTGTTGCAGCAGGCATGAACCCAATGGATCTGAAGCGCGGTATCGACAAAGCGGCTGCTGCGGTTGTTGAGAAGCTGGCGGGTATGTCTGTTCCTTGTGCTGACAGCAAGGCGATCGCTCAGGTTGGTACTATCTCTGCAAACTCTGACACTGAAGTGGGTAACATCATCGCTGAGGCGATGGAGCGTGTTACTAAAGAGGGTGTCATCACCGTTGAAGAGGGTTCTGGTTTCCAGAACGAACTCGACGTTGTTGAAGGTATGCAGTTCGACCGTGGTTACCTGTCTCCTTATTTTGTGACTAACCAGGATTCGATGACAGCAGAACTTGAAGATCCTTTCATCCTGCTGGTCGACAAGAAGATCACCAACATCCGTGAACTACTGCCTGCACTGGAAGGTGTTGCTAAATCTTCACGTCCACTGCTGATCGTTGCTGAAGATGTTGAAGGCGAAGCGCTGGCAACTCTGGTTGTTAACAACATGCGCGGTATCGTTAAGGTTTGTGCGGTTAAAGCACCAGGCTTTGGCGATCGTCGTAAAGCGATGTTGCAGGATATCGCTATCCTGACAGGTGGTCAGGTTATCTCTGAAGAGGTTGGTCTGTCTCTGGATACTGTTCAGCTCGAGCAGCTTGGTCAGGCTAAGCGCGTTCAGATCAGCAAAGAGAACACTACTATCGTTGATGGTCTGGGTGCTAAAGCTGAGATCGAAGCGCGTGTTCAGCAGATCCGTGTTCAGATCGAAGAATCAACTTCTGACTACGACAAAGAGAAGATGCAGGAGCGCGTAGCTAAACTGGCTGGCGGTGTTGCTGTAATCAAAGTTGGTGCAGCAACTGAAGTTGAGATGAAAGAGAAGAAAGCACGTGTTGATGATGCGCTGCACGCAACTCGCGCTGCTGTAGAAGAGGGTGTGGTACCTGGTGGTGGTGTTGCGCTGATCCGTGCTCTGCAGGGTGTTGAAGGTCTGGAAGGTGAAAACCACGATCAGACTATCGGTATCCAGCTTGCACTGCGTGCAATGGAAGCGCCTCTGCGTCAGATCGTTGCTAATGCCGGTGGTGAACCATCAGTAGTTGTCGCTAAGGTGCGTGAAGGTGAAGGTAACTTCGGTTTCAATGCCGGTACTGATCAGTATGGCGATATGATGGATATGGGTATCATCGACCCAGCCAAGGTAACTCGTTCAGCACTTCAGGCTGCTGCATCTATTGCAGGTCTGATGATTACCACTGAAGCGATGGTTGCTGATATCCCAAGTGAAGGCGGTCCAGCAATGCCTGATATGGGCGGCATGGGTGGCATGGGCGGCATGATGTAATCGACCCCCTGGCTCTTACGGTTCCGGTTGATCAGTAGATCAATTGGAATCGCGCAGGAATACCCGCATCGAATGATGCGGGTATTTTTTTGTCTGCAGGTTTTGTTTTGTATTGGAGGGAGCTTGGCAGACGTTGCGGTAGATACGGAGGGTTGTATACCTTAAGTTGTGAAAGAGCGTTGGGTCACCACCTGCTACGCAGATAGTCCCTACCTGAAGTATATCGGTTGATGTAGAGCGATCTCATCAAGGTCGCGACATGGTAGGTATAGATAAAGAAAAGCCTTGTATGGAACAGGACTTTTGATCGCTTAGATAATTAAGTTGGGGAGGTTTATTCAGGTCACCACCTGTTGCGCAGATGGTTCCTACCCGAAGTGTATCGGTTGATGTAGAAGCGATTTGATAGAGGTCGCGACAAGGTTGATAAAGAAAAGCCCTGTATAGGACAGGGCTTTCGATAGGCTGGCTGAGCTAAGCGGGTTTATTCAGCTTCGCTATTCTGTGCTTCCAGCGTCTGCTGACGACGTTTCTCGCGAGGATCGTTTGCAGCACGGCCGCGGCGGCGTCTTGCTGGTCTGCTTTCCTCCTGGTTTGTTTCCACTGCGGTCTGAGCTGTCTCAGTACTCACTTCCTCAGCGCTTGCGTCAACTGGCTGAGCAGGTTCTGCTTCTGCGGCTGCTTCCGCAGCTGCATCGGACGTCTGTTTCGCTTCAGCTGCAGATTCCTCTTCAGTCTTGGTGGTTTCTTCTGAAACTACTTCAGCCTCTGTAGTATCAGCCGTATCAGCCGTATCAGCCTGATCTGCTTCAGCACCAGGTTCTGCGATCTCCTCTATCGGAGTGATTTCCTCAGCCTGAGCTTCATTGGATGAAACAGCTACCTCTGCAGGAGCTTCGGCCTTAGTCGCTTCTTCTACTGTCGCAGGTTGTGGCTCTGCAACAGATTCGGTCTCGGTCTCAGATTCTGGAGCTTCGATAACGGCCTGAGGTTCAGGAATCTTTGGCTCTGCAGTGGTCTCAGCCACTTCAACAGCTTCCGGTGTGGTTGTTACCGGTGTTGTCTCTACAGATTCAATCTGATTCTGATTAGCTGTGGTCAACTCTCCGGCAGTCTCGACTACAGTCTCCTGAGTTTCCACTACTTCAGGGGAGCCGCTTCTTTCGGCAGTTCGTTCGGTATTGGAGCGACGCGAGCGGCCGCGGTTTTTGCTGCGTTCACGACGAGGTTTGCTCTCCTCGCTGCTCTCTTGGCTGAAATCCTGGTTGCTGCTCTCGGAGCTGTTGCTTTCATTGTCGCGACGTCCGCGGCCACCGCGACGACGACGGCGAGTGGAGCGATCCTTGTTATTTCCGCTTTCATCTTCATCAGTCGAGCCGATTGGTGGCAGGTTGGTTTCCTGCTCAACAGTAATGATCTCGTCACTGTCCCGGCGCGTCTGCTGTCCTCTGCGTCCACGGCGACGATCATTGCTGCTGTTGTCAGGACGACGACGGCGTTTATTGTTGTCGCGTGAATCGGAGGTGTTTTTGCTTGTCTCTTTGTCAGACTTTTCAGTCGCAGTTGATTCTTTAGCGATAGTCTCCTGACCACCAAAGATGCTCTTGAGTGAGCGCATAATGCGCTGACCTAAAGATGGGGCCTCAGTGGATTTTACTGGGGCTGCCTGAGATGCTTTTGCACGAACTGGCTCCTGTGTGCGTGTACGGCTAGCTTCCTGAGGTGCTTCGGCAATTTCAGTTGTTGCTGTAGGAGCAGGGCGGCTCTGCATCACGCCCTGAACAGCAGCCTGTTCCCTACGTGCTGGAGCGGCGCTGGTTGATGGGTAATCCTCAGATTCCTCTTTCTCCGGCTGCAGGGTGTAGCTTGCATCGTTCAGTGTGGTAACGGTGTGATCCTCTTTCAGGCGGACCACTTCGTAGTGAGGTGTTTCCATATTAGGGTTGGGAACAACGACAACACGAACGTTCTGGCGAACCTCAATATCATGCACCTGATGGCGTTTTTCGTTCAGCAGATACGTAGCAACTGAAACCGGAAGAATAGCGCGAATCTGAGCAGTTTTGTCTTTGGCAGACTCCTCTTCGATCAAGCGAAGAATAGAGAGTGCAAGCGATTCTGTATCGCGAATAGTGCCTTGGCCGTGGCAGCGTGGGCAAACGTGGCCGCGACTTTCTGCCAGTGATGGGCGCAGACGCTGACGTGACATCTCCAGAAGACCGAAGCGGGAGATGCGACCCATCTGTACGCGGGCGCGGTCCAGCTTGAGCGACTCCTGTAGACGTTTCTCAACTTCGCGCTGATGCTTGATTGGCGTCATATCGATAAAGTCGATAACCACCAATCCGCCCATATCGCGTAAACGCAATTGACGTGCGATCTCTTCGGCCGCTTCTAGGTTGGTGTTCAGTGCGGTCTCTTCGATATCTCCACCGCGGGTAGAGCGACTGGAGTTAATATCAATTGAAACCAGTGCTTCGGTAGGATCGATAACAATAGATCCACCTGAAGGCAGTTTTACTTCGCGCTCAAATGCTGATTCGATCTGCGTTTCGATCTGGAATCGGTTGAAGAGTGGTGTTGTTTCTTTGTACAGACGGATGCGGTTCTCGTAGCTCGGCATCACCTGACGTACAAAATCCAGCGCCTGCTGGTGAGCCTGATGATCATCGATCAGTACTTCGCCGATATCACTGCGCAGATAGTCACGAATTGCACGGATCACAACGTTGCTTTCCTGGTAGATCAGGAAAGGAGCGGAGCGGTCATTTACGTTGGCTATCGCTTCCCAGACAGTGCTCAGATAGTTCAGGTCCCACTGCAGCTCTTCACTGGAGCGTCCAATGCCTGCGGTACGAATAATAACGCCCATGCCGTTGGGAATCTCAAGTCCGCTCATCGCTTCTTTGAGCTGTGTACGGTCATCGCCTTCGATACGGCGTGAGATACCACCTGCGCGTGGGTTGTTTGGCATAAGTACCAGATAACGGCCAGCCAGACTGATAAACGTAGTCAGTGCTGCACCTTTGTTGCCACGCTCCTCTTTCTCAACCTGAACGATAACTTCGCTGCCCTCTTTTACGAGGTCGCGAATGCTCGGGCGTTTGCCGCGCTCGGGTTTGGTGGCGAAATACTCTTTGGCGATCTCTTTGAGAGGGAGAAAACCGTGGCGCTCAGCACCGTAGTCTACGAAGGCAGCTTCAAGACTGGGCTCAACACGCGTTACGCGGCCCTTGTAGATGTTTGCTTTTTTCTGTTCCCGGTTGGTGGATTCAATATCTAGATCGTACAGGCGCTGTCCATCAACGAGCGCGACCCGCAACTCCTCCGGTTGAGTTGCGTTAATCAGCATTCTTTTCATTTGTAATTCAATCTCTTAAAGCTTCGTCTGGAAGTAGGGACGCTGTTTATCTATGCTCAAGTCTTATTGATCAACGCTTAGGAAGGGCGGTTTTTGGTGCACGCTTCAATTTTTCGCGGATCAGCGGTGGGGGAATCTCATACCTATGTCTTTATAGGATCTTGCTGTGGCTGTACGCTGCCTTATTTTAAATAAAGAGCAGTACAGGTTCCGGGTATGAGTACGTCTCCACCTACAACCAGAGCTTTCACGTTCCAGGGTGTTCTCAGGCGTAGCTGTTAAATAATTCAGTTAACTGAGGCCGCTTTCAATGCGACCCTGTATATTTGCGGTGCCTTTTAAATTGAGGTCTCAACTGCATCAGAGACCGCTGCTACTGTTGTTACGCGAAACTTAAAAAATTTAGTAAAGCCAACCTGGCACAGCAACGTTAGAATATACCAATTAACCCCTGTTTCAGCAATCGGAGATGTGTCTCTACTCATGTCGGAAATCACCGGAAAAGAAGCCAGTCGTCCTCAGGTGACCTGGGTGGATATCACCCTGGATCAGGAGGGGCAACGTATAGATAATTTTCTGCGTACTCATCTGAAGGGTGCGCCGAAAACGCTGATCTACCGGTTGCTGCGCAAGGGGGAGATCAGAGTTAATAAGAGGCGGATCAAGCCCGATTACAAACTTCAGAGTGGTGATCAGATTCGTATCGCACCGGTGAAACTGCCGGAGAAAGGGCAGAGTGCGCCGGTAAGTGATGCTCTTCTTGAGTTGTTGGAGCGCTCGGTTATCTTTGAGGATGATCGTTTGCTGGTGATCAATAAGCCCTCGGGGCTCGCTGTTCATGGTGGTAGTGGTGTTTCGCTCGGGTTAATTGAAGCGGCCCGTAAACTTCGTCCTCAAGCACGTTATCTGGAGCTGGTGCATCGTATTGATCGGGATACATCCGGCTGCATTATGATTGCGAAAAAGCGGTCTATGCTTCGTATATTGCATGAGGCATTACGACAGCGCCGAGTTGAGAAGGTATATCAGGTACTGGTCGTGGGTCGCTGGCCGGTAAAACATCGTCAGGTTGATGCGCCGCTGCTCAGGTTTGAGCTGGGTTCCGGTGAAAGGCGGGTTCGTGTTGATCCGCAGGGTAAACCTTCAGTGACTGGTTTTAATGTTCTGCGCCGTTTTGGTGATCACGCAACATTGATCGAAGCGCGGCCGAAAACGGGTCGAACGCATCAGATACGCGTGCATACGCAGTTTGTCGGGCATCCGATCGTGGGTGATACTAAATACACGCCGGATGAGCAAAATCAGGAGTTTAAAAAGCTGGGGTTTAATCGGCTGATGCTGCATGCTTCGGGTCTGAAGGTTGATCTCGGGCAGGGTGAGATGCTGGAGGTGAGCGCGCCTCTCGATCCGGATCTCCTGAGTGCCATGGATAAGTTATAAGTTTTCCTATTTCTAAGGTTTGTTAATGAGCGGTATGGAATCTAGGGTAGTAGAGTCTGCTGAATATTTACTGGGGATGGGTGAGTATCCCACGGCAGAGAAAGTTGCTGAGTCGCTGGGCGTCTCAGTGCAGGATGTCGAGTTAGAGCTGCGTGAATGGCTTTCCGGTATGCAGGAGCAGAGTCGCGGAGTAGTAAGTTTTTCTCATAAAGCGCGTACCTCTGTTCCTGATGCGCTGGGTAAGCAGGTTTCACAGTTATGGGAGTTGGCGCTCGATGAGGCGATGTCGCTTTGTAAACACGAACTCAGTGTCAGCCGTGTAACGGATGAAGAGGAGCGTCGCGCGGCCGGTGATATGGTGCGTGACGCAGAGGGGCGTTATCGAGATCTCGAACGCCGTTTTCGCGACCAGTCTCAGGCGCTTGATCAGCAGGTGCAGTCTCACCGTACTCTGGAAGCCGAAATTAATGTGCTGAAAGCAAATCTGGCGACCGAAACAAATCTGCGTAAAAAGCAGGAGCAGCAGCGAGCTAATGCTGAATCGGAACTGTCTCAGCTACGTAAGCAGCATGAGGAGTCTAAAAAGGTATTTGATCAGCGCATTAAAGAGGAGCAGCGTCAGGCGCTTGATGCGGTAAGTCGTGCTGAAGTTGAAACTCGTCATTACCGGAATGCGCTGGAAAAGGTGCGTGATGATGCTGGGCGTAGTGAGGCTGAACTGACCCGTAGCGTCCATGAGCTACAGGGGCAGGTGGCACGCAAAGATGCGCGTATCGATATGCAGGAAGCATCAATCAAGGATCTCGAGTCAGAACTTGAGGATCTGAAGCAGTCAATCACTTCCTATAGCCGGGAGATCGCAACGCTTAACTCCCGCATGCTTAGGGAGACAAATGCCAATCGACGTTTCGAAACGCAGATAAAAGAGCAGGAGGAGGAGATTCGTCGTCTTAATCAGCGTCAGGCACTGGCCACCAACGAAGCCTCCAAGCGAGAGAATGCACTGCGACAGCAGGTGAAGGAGCGTGAAGAGCAGGTGACGCGCTCTAATGCCCGTATTAATTCACTGGAAAAACGGGTTACCACTCAGGAGGACCAGATTCGCCGTTTAAACGCCAGACTCTGAGCGTTCTCTAATAACACTTTTTTGATAAGCTTATTCTTAAGTGTTATATTTGATCCGGTAAGTATAAGAGAGGTTTCGGGCTGATAAGCCAGCGTTCGAAACCGATATAATCCGCCGGAGAGCGATATGAAACTGCAACAGCTGCGCTATATCTGGGAAGTGTCCAAGCATGATCTTAACGTTTCAGCCACTGCCCAAAGCCTTTACACTTCTCAACCAGGGATCAGTAAGCAGATCCGTTTGCTGGAAGATGAGTTGGGTGTTGAGGTTTTCGCGCGTAGCGGCAAGCACCTCACCCGCGTTACCCCGGCGGGTGAATCTATTCTGGAGATCGCCGGTGAAATCCTGCAGAAAGTGGATAGTATCCGCCAGATAGCTCAGGAGTTCAGTGATGAGCGCAAGGGGAGTCTGTCGATTGCTACTACGCATACGCAGGCGCGCTATGCGCTACCTCCGGTTATTAATGAATTCATAAAATCCTACCCTGATGTTTCGCTTCATATGAACCAAGGAACGCCGGTGCAGATTGCAGAGATGGCGGCTGATGGTGTTGTTGATTTCGCAATCGCAACAGAAGCGTTGTCCAGTTACTCCGATCTGATCATGATACCGGTTTATAAGTGGAACCGTTCAGTCGTTGTTCTCAAGGATCATCCTCTGGCGCAGATTCCAAAGCTGCGTCTTGAAGATCTCGCCACGGTACCTCTGGTCACCTACACCTTTGGTTTTACCGGTCGTGGTCAGTTGGATGATGCCTTCCGTCAGCGAGGTCTGGAGCCGCGGGTCGTATTCACCGCAGTGGACTCGGATGTTATTAAAACTTACGTTCGTCTCGGATTGGGTGTTGGCATCATCGCATCAATGGCGGTCGACCCGCAGTTGGATAACGACCTGATTGCGCTCGATGTAAGTCATCTGTTTGAACCGAGTGTTACAAAAATAGGTTTCCGTAAAGGGACCTTCCTGCGCGGCTATATGTATGACTTCATGCGGCAGTTTGCGCCTCATCTGACACAGGATCTGATTGAGCGTGTTCAGTCCTGTTCATCTAAAGCAGAGCTCGATGAGCTATTTGATGGGATGGAGTTACCAACCCGCTGAGTAGTTGTTTCAATCACTGATTAATAGAAATAGCTGCATCCATATGGATGTGGCTATTTTTTATTCCACCTCGGCTAGTGGCTCCAATTGAAAGGGGGAGGCGAACTCGGTAGAGTGTCGCCCTCAGATTATTAGGAGTAATTAAGAGTGGAATTAGCTTGCCTTGACCTCGAAGGGGTGTTGATCCCTGAGATTTGGATCGCCTTTGCTGAAGAGACCGGAATTGAAGAGCTGAAAGCAACGACTCGCGATATCCCGGACTATGATGTGTTGATGAAACAGCGGTTAAGGATTCTCGATGAGCACGGCTTAACGTTGCCGCAGATTCAGAAAACAATTAGCCAGCTCAGCCCGCTTCCAGGGGCTAAAGAGTTTGTCGATTGGCTGCGTGAGCGATTCCAACTGGTTATTCTGTCAGATACCTTTTATGAGTTTGCGGCACCCTTGATGAAGCAGCTGGGTTATCCAACGCTGCTCTGTCATCGCCTTGAGGTTGATGGTTCTACTGGACGAATTACCGATTATACGCTGCGTCAGAAGGATCCTAAGCGTCAGTCAGTGCGTGCTTTTCAGCTGCTTAATTACCGTGTGATTGCAGCCGGTGACTCATACAACGACACAACCATGCTGGCTCAGGCTGAGCAGGGGATTCTGTTCCACGCACCACAAAATGTGATTGATGAGTTCCCACAGTTCCCTGCTGTGCATAACTACGAGGATCTGAAAAAAGCGTTTATGGAAGCTAGTAATAGAGATCTTAGTCTGTAGTTTTATTCAGGGCGCTGAGCAAGTTACTTACCTTGTTCAGCGTCTCCTGGTATTCATCCTCTGTATCGGAATCAGCGACGATTCCACCGCCCGCCCAGCAGTGAATCTGCCCCTGCTGACAGATTAGTGTTCGTATGCATATACTCGTATCCATGCGCCCGGTAGCGCTGATATAGCCGATTGATCCACAGTAGATTGAGCGACGTTGAGGCTCCAGTTCATCAATAATTTCCATTGCTCGTACCTTGGGTGCTCCGGTGATCGATCCGCCTGGAAACGCGCTTTTCAACAGTCTGATAGGCGATTGTCCTGAGGCCAGTTTGCCTGTGACGCTGCTGACCAGATGGTGCACATTAGGATAACTCTCTATCGCGAAAATCTCCGGTACTTTAACGCTGCCTGGCGTGCAGGCCCGGCTCAAATCATTGCGCAGCAGGTCAACGATCATCAGGTTTTCAGTTCGGTCTTTCGGGGCTGAAGCCAGTTCATCGGCCAGTGCCTGATCTTCGGTTGAGGTTGCTCCTCTGGGGCGGGTGCCCTTAATTGGCCGGGTTTCCACCTCGCCCTGCTCGCTGATTTCGACAAATCGCTCTGGTGAGAATGAAAGTACTGTGCCTTTGTCGTATTCAATAAAAGCGGAGAACGGGGTAGGTGCCCGTTTGCGCAGTTGTTTGTAACCCTGCCAGGGATCGCCCGTATACTGACTGGAGAAGCGTTGCGAATAGTTGATCTGATAGCAGTCGCCAGCATGGATGTATTGATCGATCCTATCCAGAGCTTCACCATAGACCTCTCGACTCATATTGCTTTGCCAGTCTGAGGTGAGTTGAAAAGCGGACTCGGAATCTTCTGGATCTTTCGAAAGCGGGTTGCAGAGCGTTTTCTCCAGTTGTTTAAGCAGGTGTTTAGAGCAGTCTGGTTGTGAGACCAGCCAGGATTGTTTCAACTGATGATCTATAACTATGGCCCATAGATAGAGTCCAACCTGCATCCAGGGGAAATCTATATCAGCTTCTGCATTAGTCGGTAGCTTTTCAACAACCCGCCCAAGGTCATAGCTCCAGTGACCTATCAATCCACCGGTAAACGGAAGCTGCTGATCGCTATGGTCCAGAAGCTCCAAAAGCGTTTCAATGTAGGCAAAAGGATCGGACGCCTGAGAGCGCCAGAGACCGCCCTCCCGTATGCTAAGCCCTGTTTCATCATAGCGAACCAACAGCTTTGGTGCTGCAGACAGGATATCGAAACGACCGAAACGTTTTAATGAGTCAGGCTGTCCTGAATCGAGAAGCACTGGCTCACCAAGACTGCGCAGTAGCTCTAAGGTTTTCAGGCTATCCAGTGGGTAGGGAAGTGGCGTTTTAACGGTCAATGTGCTGGCCCTGATCGGGAAAAGATAAAATTTTACTTAGAGTTTTCTGTTGATACGAGGGTGGGTGCGGAACTTATAGTAGAATTTGCGACATCCCGATCAATATAGATGAAGTTGTCAGAGGCTTATGCGCGATTCCAATCCGGAAACCGGCACACTAAAGCTGGATCAGCTGGAGCTGGTCTATCGAATCTACCGCCCCGTTAAACCTGAAAATTGTTCGCCCAGACGACTGTTGCTGATTCATGGTGCAGGCGTTGCCGGGCGTTATACCTGGGAAGGGCTGGCGCGTTTTCTTACCGAATGGGACGAAATTCTGGTGCCGGATCTGCGCGGTGCGGGAGAGACGCACTGGGTGGACCGGGAGGAGCGCCCGTTTACCGTTGAGGAGCTGGTTGATGATATTGAAAAACTGATTCGGTCCCTTCAATGGCAGACGTTTGATCTCGGTGGCTACTCTCTGGGTGGACTGGTTGCAATGTTATTGAAGCAGCGTCTGAGGGACAGGGTGCAGAAGCAGTATCTGCTCGAAAGCGCGATTCTTGACCGGGAGAGCTGGCAGGATACGGTGGCGATTCGTGAAACTTATGCGTCTGCCGCCGCTCAACTGCACCATTCAAAGGCTGAAGAGGGGATAAAAACCTTTCTTGATGCGATCTCGCCGAACCGGCGGGTAAGTCCTCAGGTAGAAAAACTCACCATTGCCCGTCTTGGTGAGCGCGCGCGGGGTTTTGCCTATTCTCTGCAGTCGGTAAATCAGGCGATTAAACAGCTGGATCGTGAAACGGTGCTGGCTGCTCAGGGCGATGTCTCCAGTTTTATTGGTGGTCTGAGCGTTGATCTGATGCATCAGCTTCATCGAGCTCTGGCGGACCGCCTGCCGAATTGGCACTACTTCCTGATCTCCGGTACCGATCACTCCCTTCCCTATCAAAAACCAAGACAGATCGCACATATGATGAATGAAGAGCTGCGGAGATACCTCAGTCGCTGATTTGTACCCTGTTTAACAGGAAAATATAAAAATTGTCGACAATCTTAGCCTTTTGGTTGATTGATAACCAAATTATTTGGGTTGATAATAGGATTTTACCCTTAAGATTGTCGACAATTTCATGAGCAGCGAAGCAATTTATCTAAATTCAGAGTCAGATGGCCGTACCCTGGCAGACCGGGTATGTCTGCAGATCATTACTGCCATCGTCAAAGGTGAGATTCCAAGCGGACAGAAGATCTCTGAACCCGAACTGGCTAAGACCTATGGTGTAAGTCGCGGTCCGCTTCGTGAAGCGATTCGTCGTCTCGAAGGGCTTCGTCTGATTGAGCGTAAACCTCATATTGGTGCCCGGGTTGTTAATCTCAGCGTGAAAGAGCTGCTTGAGATCTATCGTGTACGCGAGGCTCTGGAAGGGATGGCATGCTGGCTAGCGGCTGAGCATATGAGTGAAGAGGAGATTCATTCACTGCGTACGCTGCTTGATCAGCATGAAGCGGGAATCGCTGAGCTGGAGGGGCAGGCCTATTTCCAGAAAGAGGGTGATCTGGACTTTCACTACCGTATCGTTATGAGCAGCGGCAACGCCAAACTTCAGGAGTTGCTGGCTGCAGATCTCTACCATCTGGTACGCATGTACCGTTATCAATTCAGTCTTTCCAGCTCAAGGCCAGTGAAGGCTCTGCGTGAACACCATCAGATACTTGATGCCATAGAGGCCCGAGATGCTGAACTGGCAGAGATTCTGATGCGCCGTCATATCAGCGCATCAAGACGTAATATCGAAGAAAAACTGAAACAACCGAATACATAAACGGGAGATACTGTTATGGCAAAACTAACCCCAGGTGCCAAGTTTCGTAAGGCACTGGCTGAAAACAAGCCGCTTCAGATCGTAGGTACGTTTAACGCCTACAACGCTATGATGGCAACTCGCGTTGGACATCAGGCGATCTACCTTTCAGGTGGCGGTATCGCAAACGCTTCCTACGGACTTCCTGATCTGGGAATGACGTCACTGAATGATGTGATGGAAGATGTGCGTCGAGTTACCGCTGCATGTGATACCCCGCTGATGGTGGATATCGATACCGGCTGGGGTGGCGCGTTTAACATTGCCCGAACTATTAAAGAGATGATTCGCGGTGGTGCGGCAGCCTGCCATCTGGAAGACCAGGTTGCGCAGAAACGCTGTGGTCACCGTCCTAACAAAGAGATCGTTTCTCTGGAAGAGATGGTCGATCGTGTTAAAGCAGCAGTTGATGCTAAAACTGATGATGATTTCTTTATTGTTGCGCGTACTGATGCGTTTCAGATGGAAGGTTTGAACGCAGCTGTTGAACGTGCACAGGCCTGTCTGGAAGCAGGTGCTGACGGCATCTTTGCGGAAGCCGTTCATACGCTTGATGACTACAAAGCTTTCTCTGACGGTATTAAAGGCGCACACCTGCTGGCGAATATCACCGAGTTTGGTGCAACTCCGTTGTTTAACACCAACGAGCTGGCTGAGCATGGCGCTACGATGGTTCTCTATCCACTTTCAGGCTTCCGTGCTGCCAATAAAGCCGCACTGAATGTCTATGAGCATCTGCTGAAAGATGGTGACCAGAAAGCGGTTATCGATACCATGCAGACGCGCATGGAACTCTATGATTTTCTGAACTACCACGATTTCGAGCAGAAACTCGATGCGTTGTTCAAAGAAGGTAAAAACAAGTAACTGATTCAACTGAGGCGGCGGATATTTTAGCGTTACCGCCGCAATAAGGAGAAGAAAATGGCAGAAGCTAAAGTATTGAGTGGTGCTGGTCTGCGCGGCCAGTCAGCAGGTCAGACAGCCCTGTGTACCTGCGGTGTTTCAGGTGCAGGTCTTACTTACCGTGGTTACGATATTAAGGATCTTGCTGGCAACGCGCAGTTCGAAGAGGTTGCCTACCTGCTGCTCTACGGAAAACTCCCGAATCAGACTGAGCTGGATGCGTACAAGGCGCGTCTGAAAGGGATGCGCGGTCTGCCAGCACCGCTAAAAACTGTGCTGGAACAGATACCCCAAGATGCTCATCCAATGGATGTGATGCGTACCGGTTGTTCAATGCTGGGTAACCTGGAAACTGAGATGGATTTCTCAGAGCAGCACGACAAGATCGATCGTATGCTGGCGGTGTTTCCTGGCATCATCAACTACTGGTACAACTTTTCGCACAACGGCATTCGCATCGAAACAGAAACCGATGCTGACTCTATTGCGGAGCAGTTCCTCTGGACGTTGCATAATAAAAAACCTGAACCTCTGCATATTCAGGTGATGCATGCTTCGCTGATCCTTTACGCGGAGCATGAGTTTAATGCTTCGACCTTTACCGCGCGCGTCTGTGCATCAACCCTGTCAGATATCCATAGCTGTGTAACCGGTGCGATCGGTTCACTGCGTGGCCCTCTGCACGGTGGTGCGAATGAAGCGGCGATGGCGATGATCGAGAACTGGAAATCGGCTGATGAAGCGGAAGAACAGATTCTCGGCATGCTGGAGCGTAAAGACAAAATTATGGGCTTTGGTCACGCGATCTACAAAGACAATGACCCACGCAATGCGATCATTAAAGAGTGGTCTAAGAAGCTGTCGGAACAGGTTGGTGATACGCATCTTTATGCAGTATCTGAGCGAGTTGAGGCGGTTATGTGGCGTGAGAAGAAACTGTTCTGTAACGCTGATTTCTTCCACGCATCGGCGTATCACTTTATGGGTATTCCAACGAAACTGTTTACGCCGATCTTTGTCTGTTCACGGGTATCAGGCTGGACCGCTCACGTGATCGAACAGCGCGCCAATAACCGCATTATTCGTCCAAGTGCAGACTACACTGGCCCGGATTCGGCTGAGTGGGTTGATATCGCAGATCGCGCTTAAGTAACAGGTGATAGACAGAATGAACACTGAATATCGTAAATCGCTCTCGGGAACAGATCTGGATTACTTTGATACCCGTGAGGCGGTAGATGCAATCGAAGCGGGCGCTTACGCCAAGCTTCCCTATACTTCTCGTATTCTCGCTGAACAGCTGGTGCGCCGTTGTGAGCCAGAAGCGCTGACCGATTCGCTCAAGCAGCTGATTGAGCGTAAACGTGATCTCGACTTCCCCTGGTATCCAGCACGTGTTGTCTGTCATGACATCCTTGGTCAGACCGCACTGGTTGATCTGGCGGGTCTGCGTGACGCCATTGCGGAGCAGGGTGGTGATCCATCAAAGGTTAACCCGGTTGTGCCAACTCAGCTGATCGTTGACCATTCTCTGGCCGTAGAAGCACCGGGGTTTGATCCGGAGGCTTTCGAGAAAAACCGCGCGATTGAAGATCGTCGTAACGAAGACCGCTTCCACTTTATCGACTGGACCAAAACAGCGTTTGAAAACGTTGATGTGATTCCGGCAGGTAACGGCATTATGCACCAGATCAATCTGGAGAAGATGTCTCCGGTTATTCAGGCGCGCCCGGATGAAAATGGAAAGCCTGTGGCGTTCCCGGATACCTGTGTCGGTACTGACTCGCACACGCCACATGTAGATTCGCTGGGTGTTATTGCGATAGGTGTTGGCGGTCTGGAAGCCGAAACCGTGATGCTCGGTCACCCATCTATGATGCGTCTTCCCGATATCGTCGGCGTTAAGCTGACCGGTATGCGTAACCCCGGTATTACGGCGACTGATATTGTACTGGCGCTGACTGAATACCTGCGTCAGGAACGTGTTGTCGGTGCTTACCTTGAATTCTTTGGTGAGGGTGCTGATTCTCTGACAATCGGTGACCGTGCAACCATCTCTAATATGACACCGGAGTTTGGTGCTACTGCTGCGATGTTCTATATCGATGGTCAGACGATCGACTATCTTAAGTTGACTGGTCGTGAGCCTGAGCAGGTTGCGCTGGTCGAACAGTACGCTAAAGAGACAGGCCTCTGGGCAACTGATCTGGTTGATGCTCAGTATGAACGCGTGCTGGAGTTTGATCTGTCGACTATTGAGCGCAACATGGCAGGTCCATCCAACCCTCACCGTCGTCTGCCTACGTCTGCGCTGACCGAACGAGGTATCGCCGATGAAGCCAAACTGGATTTGGCGAAGCAGGAGGAGTCTGAAGGCCTGCTTCCTGATGGTGCTGTGATCATCGCGGCGATCACTTCATGTACCAACACCTCTAACCCACGTAACGTGGTAGCGGCAGGTCTTCTGGCAAAGCGTGCCAATGAACTGGGTCTGGTGCGCAAGCCTTGGGTGAAGAGCTCTTTCGCGCCAGGGTCCAAGGTTGCAAAACTCTATCTCGAAGAGTCGGGACTGCTACCGGAACTTGAGAAGATGGGCTTTGGTATCGTGGCCTACGCCTGCACAACCTGTAACGGCATGTCGGGTGCACTGGATCCCAAGATTCAGCAGGAGATCATTGATCGTGATCTGTATGCGACTGCTGTTCTGTCGGGTAACCGTAACTTCGATGGTCGTATCCACCCTTATGCGAAGCAGGCGTTCCTAGCATCACCACCGCTGGTTGTTGCCTACGCAATTGCGGGTACGGTTCGGTTTGATATCGAGAATGATGTGCTGGGCACCGACAAAGACGGCAACCCGGTTACGTTGAAAGATATTTGGCCATCTGATGAAGAGATCGATGCGATCGTAGCCAAGGCGGTTAAACCTGAGCAGTTCCAGCAGGTTTATATCCCGATGTTTGATCTGGGTGAGGTGGAGAAAGCGCCAAGTCCACTCTATGACTGGCGTCCAATGTCGACCTATATCCGTCGTCCTCCATACTGGGAAGGTGCGCTGGCTGGTGAGCGTACGCTTAAAGGTATGCTGCCGCTGGCTGTTCTGGGCGATAACATCACGACTGATCACCTGTCGCCATCAAACGCTATCCTGGCTTCTTCTGCTGCCGGTGAATACTTGGCGAAAATGGGTCTGCCTGAGGAGGATTTTAACTCCTACGCGACTCACCGTGGTGACCATCTGACCGCTCAGCGTGCAACCTTTGCTAACCCTAAACTGCTCAACGAGATGTGCAGGGATGCAAACGGCGAGATCATTCAGGGCTCGTTGGCGCGCCTGGAACCTGAAGGTGAGCAGATGCGTATGTGGGAAGTGATTGAGACCTATATGGGCCGTAAGCAGAATCTGATCATTGTTGCAGGTGCGGATTATGGTCAGGGTTCATCA
>JBFEXW010000017.1:0-18276 GCA_041562495.1 Marinobacterium sp.
AGGGGTTCAATCGTAAGGCGGCTGCGAGCGAGCTGGGGGTTGATCCTGGAAACTTCAACCGGTTATTGAAAAGGCTATGTATTGATGTGGAGGCGATCAAGCGTGAAGTCTAATAAACGCGAGGTCTCTTTCAGGGTGCTGATGGGATTGGGGGATAATGCGACGAGCTCCATGCGGCGCAGGAAGATCTCTTTACGAGTCTGACGACATTTATGGCTGAATTCGCTGTCAGCGAAGGTGAGCTGGTGATTCATCGGAGGTCTCTAAGCAGGTTGGTCAGTGAATTCTCTTAATTTGACCGACTTATTCGCAACTACCTAAGGAAATAACGCAGCGAATCGATATGGATGCCATCGATAAAATTTGTCGATTGTTTGAGTGTGAGGTTTCAGATTTGCTGGAGTTTATTCCGAAGGACAAGGTGTGATTTCGAGTGTGGCAGTTACAGACATTAGGTCGGGCGACTAATTGTCAAAAATTCGAAGTTGAAACGTTTGTCACATGGAAGGGATTTTGAACAGACACAAAAAAGGCAGATCTCTAAGTGATTGATCTGCCTTCTCTTTAGTGGTAGCGGGGGCTGGATTTGAACCAACGACCTTCGGGTTATGAGCCCGACGAGCTACCAAGCTGCTCCACCCCGCATCAACTAAGCGGGGCAAATTATAGGGCCTTGGCTGATTGCGTGTCAAGGATAAAATCTACTTTTATCTCTGTGTTATGATTTTATCCTATGTCGCACTACTTTATCGGTCTGCCACAGTGGCATCATGATCATTGGAAGAGAGGGCCGTTAGGCGGTCAGGGCTCTGAGCTTACACGTTACTCTCGCCACTTTAATTCTGTAGAAGGGAATATGACCTTCTATGGCTTGCCTTCTGAGAAAGCTGTAACCAAGTGGTACAGGGAAACGCCAGATAGCTTTCGTTTTTGCTTCAAATTTCGTCAGGAGATAAGCCATAGGTCTGCGCTGCAGTCGGAACATCCGTTAATTCAAGAGCAGCTACAGAGATTGCAGGTGCTTGGCAATAAACTGGGTCTTTTATGTCTCCAGTTGCCGGCAAGTTATGGTCCATACGGACTGAAAGAACTGGACCTGTTCCTAGGTGGCTTGCCTGATGGGTATGGATACTCGGTTGAGGTGAGGCATCCGGAGTTTTTTGCCAAGGGTGGGGCTGAGTCTGAGCTGCACGCGATTTTGCGTGCGCATCAGGTGAATCGAGTAATGTTTGATACTCGGGCGCTGTTTGCTAATCCCGCTACGGATGCTGCAACTTTGGATGCGTTCAAGAAGAAACCTCAGGTACCGCTGCATCGAATCGCAACAGGTCGCTATCCTCAGGTGCGATTTATCTCGCCGATGAATCGTGCTCTCGCGGAGCCCTATCTGGATCAATGGGTTGAGGGGGTTGTGCGCTGGATTGATCAGGGGAAGTTGCCATATCTGTTCTTTCATACTCCGGATAATCGCGAGGCGCCGGAGTTGGCTGCTCGATTTGTCGAGAAGCTGGAGTTGGCTATGCCGACAGTTGTGGGTTTTAAAAGTTGGAATGAACCCGGTGTGCAGACCGGGCTCTTCAGGGATTAGTGTAATGCGTTGGTTTGTGCCAGTGTGAAAGGTGCAATTTCAGCCTTGAAACTCTGCTGATCAATCAGGTTAACCATGTCATAGTGCCCCTGCATGCTGCCAACCTCTGTTCCCAGAACCGTTCCGCTGGTGTAGCTATAGCTTTCGCCTGGTTCTATCACTGGTTGCTCGCCAACCACGCCTTCACCGATCACCTCTTGGGTCTTTTCATTGCCATCAGTGATTAACCAGCGACGGCTTAATAGTTGCACGCTGACATCGTTATGGTTGCTGATAGTGATGTGGTAAGCAAACACGAAACGCAGTGTCTCAGGATCGGACTGCTCTTCAATATACTCGGTTTGAACATCAATCTGGATGTTCTTGCCTAGCTCGGTATTCTCCATCCTGAGGGGTTACTCCTTTGTTCGGGTTAGATCAATAGTATCGGCGATACGCACAAATTCAGCCAGTGACAGGCGTTCGGGACGTTGGCCGGGATCAATATCAATTTCCACCAGCTGATCGCTGGAGATCAGTGGCTTCAGATTGTTTCTCAGCGTTTTTCGGCGCTGATTAAATGCGGTGCGTACAACGTCCTGGAGCAGGCTCAGGTTACGTGCTTCGATCGGTAGCTTCTCATGGGGAATAAGTCGCACGATGGCTGAATCAACCTTGGGAGCAGGATTGAATGCTCCGGGGGGGACGAGAAACAGGTTTTCCACACGACAGAAGTATTGTGCCATGATGCCGAGGCGTCCGTAGTTTGAATCACCGGGGCCTGCGGCCAGTCTCTGAACCACCTCTTTCTGTAGCATAAAGTGCATATCGCTGATCAGGCCAGAAAAGCTTAGCAGATGGAATATCAGCGGAGTCGAGATGTTGTAAGGCAGGTTGCCAATTACACGTAGCGGGCGATCATCTGTCTTCAGGGAAGCAAAATCAAATTTAAGCGCATCGGCTTCATGAATTTTGAAATTGTCTTCATAGCGGAAGAATTTTGTTCTTAGAACAGGAATCAAGTCCCTATCCAGTTCAACAGCTTCTAGTGCTCCCGCTTTCTCCAGGATCTCTTCTGTTAGGGCGCCGAGGCCGGGGCCGATCTCAATCAGATGGTCTTCGGGCTTGGGATTAATAGTGGCGATGATCCGTGCGATTATGGTTGGATCATGCAAAAAGTTCTGCCCGAAGCGCTTGCGTGCTACGTGGCCGGCGGGTCGTTTGCTCATAATTAACTCTTGGTTTGGCTGCGATGGGTAGCCATTTCAACCGCGGTATCGATCGCAGTCAGTAGTGAACCTGAATCGGCCTTTCCGGTGCCGGCCAGATCCAGTGCGGTACCGTGATCAACAGAGGTTCGGATGATGGGTAGTCCAAGTGTGATATTTACCGCATTACCGAAGCCTTTGTATTTTAATACCGGCAGTCCCTGATCATGGTACATGGCAAGAACGGCATCTGCATCTTTTAACAGATGGTCGGTGAATAGAGTGTCGGCCGGAAGCGGTCCGATCAGGCAGTGACCATTTTTGCGGTACTCATCGAGCACTGGGATGATGGTGTCGATCTCTTCTCGTCCCATGTGTCCGCCTTCACCTGCATGCGGATTGAGTCCTGCGACAAGAACCCGGGGGTTATCCAGGCCAAAGCTCTGTTTCAGTTCAGCCAGCAGAATATCGAGAACCGACCTCAGGAGCTCATCGGTGATCGCTTCAGGTACACCAGCGAGTGGCAGATGGGTGGTAACCAGCGCAACGCGTAATCCGGTTGTTGCCAGCATCATCACCACTTTCTTGGCCTGAGTGCGTTCCTCGAGAAATTCCGTATGTCCGGTAAATGGAACGCCAGCATCGTTGATCACACCCTTATGAACGGGTGCGGTAACGATGGCGTCAAACATGCCTGAAAGTGTCGCGTCAGTTGCCAGTCTCAGTGTATTCAGTACATAGACGGCGTTAAGTGGATCGAGCTTTCCGGGGACTACATCCGCATTGGATGCGGCACCCATATAATACAGTTCGCCTGGCTTGCAGGGTTGCGCGGGCGCATCCGGATCAAACTCATGAAGTTTGATCGGAAGCTGTAGTAGTTTAGCCCTGTCTACGATGATATCGGGGTCGCAGATCAGTACTAACTGATGCGCTGAGCCCTGCTGCGCGATTTGAACACAGAGGTCAGGTCCGATACCTGCGGGTTCGCCGGGAGTGATTGCGATGCGCCGACAGGACATTAGCGAGCCTTGATATCGATATAGGCTTCTGAGCGCAGCTCACGAATCCAGTTGTTCAGCTCTTCGTTGAACTTGCGTTTACGAATTTCAGCGCGTGCCTGATTGGTTCGCATCTCTTCGGTAAAGTCTTGAGTGCGACGCTCTTCAACCTGAACAATATGCCAGCCGAAACGTGTTTCAAAGGGTTTGCTCACCTGATTTACACCCAGCTGATTAACCTGCTGCTCAAATTCAGGAACCAACTGTCCTGGCAGGGTCCAGCCCAGTTCGCCGCCCAGTGAGCCGCTGGCAGCATCATCACTATAGCGACGTGCCAGTTCATCAAAGGGTTCTCCATTCAGTACGCGTTGGTAGAGTTCTTCGATCATTGCGCGTGCTTGTACCGGTGAGCGGATCTCGGTGGGTTTGATCAGTATGTGACGTGCGCGTGCCTGCTCTATCATGGCTGTCTGATCGCCGCGACGGTCACGAACATAGATGATATTGAACCCGGAAGGTGTACGCACGATTTTGCTGAACTCACCGGGCTGTAATTCTCTGATTGCCGCCGCTATATCTGCAGGCAGTTCTCCCGGTTTGCGCCAGCCTAGGTCACCACCGTTTAACGCATTGGGTGCGTCTGACTCGCTAACCGCAAGATCAGCAAAGTTTGCGCCCGCTTTTAGGCGTTTAATCAGATCTTCCGCTTTTTTCTGAGCCGCCTTAATCTGCTGTGGAGATGCGGGTGACGGCAGCGCTACCAGAATGTTATTGACCTGATATTCAGCATCCAGGCGAGTCTTGTTCTGACCAGAATTCAGGTAGTTCTGTACCTCCTGATCAGTCACGCTGATGCGTCGGTTAACCAGTGTCTGCTGTACTTTCTGATTTAGCAGGTCGCGACGGATCTGAGCTCTGACCTGTGCGTAGTCACGTCCCTGAGCAATCAGCGCTTCGCGGAACTGGGCCAGTGTCAGGTTGTTCTCTTTGGCGATACGCTGCAGGGTGTCGTTGAGTTCCTGGTCACCAACACGAACGCCCTGCTTCTTGGCGATCTGAGCCTGAAGCTTTTCCAGTATCAGTTGATCGAGTACCTGGCTGCGCAGCACCTGTTGTGGCGGTAGCTGGGCGTTGCGCGCTTCCAGTTGTAGTGTAACAAGGCTGAGGCGCTGGTTAACCTCAGACTCCATCACTATGCCATCGTTAACTACGGCAGCGACACGATCAAGCGATTCAAGTGCATGAGCTGCAACAGGTGTCGATAGTGTCGCGATCAGTAGTAGATCTCTAAAAATTCTCATTTTTGTCCTCGTTAAATCCGGTCAGGTCCTCAAGGAATTGTCGACCTTCGCTCTGACCCAGTGAGCCTAAGCCTCGCAAAACGAACTGTAAATAAAATGAATTCTCACGCGTGAAGTCAGTTGAGCTATCGATTACTGCGCGCTGAGCTGTAAGACGAACCTTCCAGCAGCAGCTTTGATACTCGGCACCGATCCGGGTTTCCAGATTTTCATCTGCCTTCAGGTCTTCGGTTACGCGACCTATCACACTCCAGGCGTTGGTCAGTGGCCAGCGTCCGGCTATATCAATCTGTCGGCTAACATTTGCAGGGTCTGCTTCATCAATACGCAGACTGGTATAGAGCATGCGGCTGGAATCTGGGTAGTAAAAGAGTCGGTAGTTCTGCGTCAGCAAGCTGGCATCGGTCTCATCCATCCGGCTGTCATGGTGGATCTGCAGCGTTTCAGTTGGACGCCAGGCTGCTGTAATTGCCAGAGTGGACTGATTTGCGGTGCCTGAAGCATCTCCCGGTCTCGGGTCGTGACTGCTATTCAGGTAGTGAGCCTGAGCAATGCCAGCATGGAATACTTCGCGACCACTCAGGCTAAATATGCGTGACTGAAGACCCACTGTAGCTTGTTGAGTTTTTGCAATCTGATCGTTTCCTGCGTAACCGAAGTTATCGAACAGGTTAGTGTAACTGAACCCTAGGGCTCCTGAGTCAAAGAAGGTTTGATCTGGCAGCAACGTGTCGGTGCCGTCGCCATCAACACTTAGCAGTTTAATACGGGGTTCCAGCGTTTGAGTGCCTAGCTCTCCCTGTCGCTCGAATATAAGCCCTGAATCCAGGCTGCCAAACCCTGCGATTCGGCTGGGAGAGGTGCCATTGGACAGCTCGTAACTTGAGGACCAGACTCCGGCCTCAGGCTTGATGTATCCCCAGGGGCGATTCAGGTCGTAGCTGACCGAAGGGCGCAGATGCACGCGTTTACCATCAACGAGTGAATCATGCTGGAAATCTGAATATTGAACCTGATACCCCAGTTGGAAACCGGATAGAGATTGGTAACCCTTAAGTGTTAGCTGAGGTATGCGCGTGTAAGGTGAGGTGCCTCCATCAATGGTCTGATAATCATTCACCAGTGCGCTTGCGGTATAGGTCGATCCAGCATAGCTGACAGACGCTCTCTGATTGAGGTCGGTTGCGGTTGGAACCTGAAGATTAACCGGAGTCAGATCATCAAAGTAGTTGTTATCACTCACGCGGGTGAAATCGACATTCGTAGTCCAGCGTGGGGCGGGGTTCCCCTGATGTTCCAGATTGACCAGCCAGCGATCCTCGCTTGTCAGATTGTCGCTGTTGAGATAGCTGGCATTTAGCTGATTCATGCTGAACCTGTTCAGATATCTGAACTCGTTTTCCAGCATCAGGCCACGGTTCTCGATGATCCTTGCAGTCAGTGTGTCATCAACGTTCGGAGCGATATTAAAGTAGTAGGGTATCGCCAGATCGAGTCCGTTAGTGCTGTTGCTACTGAAACTGGGGTAGAGAAATCCGGTTCTGCGTGTATCGTCGAGCGGGAAGTAAAAGTAAGGTAGATAAAAAACAGGAACCCCTGCTACTTCGAAGCGGGTGTGCCAGGCCTCGCCGTACCCTTCAGCAGGGTAGAGGCTCATTGTCTGCGAACGTATCCCCCAGTCATCGTTGCCGGGTTCACAGAAAGTTGCATAGGATTGTTGTGACTCAATACGTTGATCAGCATAGCGTGTCATCGCCAGCGCTTCGCCGCGAAGATGCTGGTCATGGAGAACATACCGGGCTTCATTGGTTATAGCCGTATCCGTTCTCAGATCAGCACTTAGTGCGTTTGATGTAACAAGGAAGCCGGGTTCGCGATAGCGGACGTTAGTTCTCAGGATCGCCTGCTCATTTTGTGAGTCGAACTCGCCATATTCGCTCTCAATTTGACGGCCGGGCTGGCGCATCACAATATTGCCACGCAGGGTGGTGATACCCCCGAGTTCTGAGGATGACTGGTCTGCATCAATGTAGAGTGGGGCCTGTTGTGTGTCAGTCTGAGCAAGTACACCGTTCCAGATGCTCGGCTCGACATAGCGCCCTTTACATACCAGATCTTTTGCGTCGATAGGTGCAAAGTTTACCCAGTCCAGTTCGGCACTGGAGTCTTCCGGGCGGGCCGGTTCAGCTGTTTGAACCGCTTTAGTAGGTTCGGGAGTTGGTTGAGGTGTTTCGTTAGTTATTTTGACTTCAGTGGTTCGATTGTTTTTACTATAGGCCTGACTATCTGAAGCGCTGATCTCGACAGGCTGCTCTGCTGTCCGGTTAGCAGAAGTTGCCTCGGTAGTCGTTGTCGCTGTTTCCTGTGCGACCTGTTTTACTGCAACGGGTGGCGCCGTGACTTTTTCAACAGAAATTGCACGTCCGCTTGGCTGTTGAATATTCTGTTCAGATGCTGCCGAGTCTATAACAGGTGAGCGTATTGCCTCAGGTGTGGTTGCTTCTGTGAAGTTTGGATTAGCATTGCAGCGCCAGTCCCCATCAATCTGTACACAGTCCCATAGATATGAAGCTGATGCACCTGAGCTGATCCCTGCAGTAAGTATGCTGAGAAGTATCTTTCGTGATTTTTTTATTTTAAAAGACATGCGTTGCGTTCCGGAGGCAACCGAGGCTGCATTTATGCCGCCTCGAAAGTCGAGTACTATTCTGTGCTTCGAATGATAAGCATTAAGGACAATAAGTGCTAGAGGTGGGATTGAATGGGCCAACGGCAGTTACAGCTTAAATCCTGGGTCGAGTTGGTTCTGTCGGGTATTGAGGGCGATCAGGCTGAACTTATCTCGCTGGATGCGGTATCGGGAGATGCCAGTTTTCGTCGCTATTTTCGCGCCTATACCCAGAAAGGGCATTATATAGCGGTTGATGCGCCTCCCGAGAAAGAGAACTCTGAGCCCTTTATTCGTATAGCCAGATGTTGGTTTGAGCAGGGTGTCCGGGTCCCTGAGGTTATTCGCTCCGATCTTGAACAGGGCTTTATGCTGCTGGAAGATTTCGGCGACCGGCAATTGTTGGCTGAATTGGGTGGGCAGCGCGAACCCTACGCTCAGGCGTTAGATACGCTGTTGAAAATACAGCAGCTCCCGGCGAAGGATCTTCCACCTTACGATGAGCCTGTGCTGCGACGTGAGATGGATCTTTTTTCTGACTGGTTTCTGGACCGTCTTCTTCAAACTGAGAAGCATCCGGTAAAGCAACAGCTCGAATCGGTTTTTAAGGAGCTGGTGACCTCTGCACAGTCCCAGCCACAGGTGTGTGTTCATCGAGACTATCATTCCAGAAATCTGATGCCGTTGGCTGACCGGGGATTAGGCGTGATCGATTTTCAGGACGCATTGATTGGTCCGATAACCTATGATCTGGTCTCGCTGCTGCGTGATTCCTATGTCGACTGGCCCGACAGCTTGGTCTATAGCTGGGTTGAAGAGTACCGAGCCTCTCTTGCGAATGTTGGTTTTGAAATGCCGGAGGCTGAGGCATTTCGTAAATCTTTTGATCTGATGGGAATGCAGCGGCAGTTAAAGGTCGTGGGGATCTTTTCGCGTTTGTTACTGCGCGATGGCAAGAGCGGGTATCTGAAGGATATACCCCGGACATTCGCTTACCTGTTGAACGCCGCTAAGCGTTATCCGGAGTTCGACTCGTTTGCGAAGCAACTGGAATCTTTACTTCCTTTGATGAAGTCGCATCCCGAATTGGGTGTATATATGGAGTCGGTTGCTGAGTCCGTTGAGGTGGGCGCATGAAAGCGATGATTCTTGCAGCCGGTTTGGGAACACGCCTGCGGCCCCTGACGCTGAGTACTCCCAAGCCACTGATCAAAGTTGCGGGTAAGTCGTTGATTGAATATCAGATCGAAAATCTGATCAGCGCTGGGGTTCGTGATATTGTGATCAATCACGCCTGGCTGGGTGAACAGATTGAAGAATATCTGGGTGATGGCACAAACTGGGGTGTGTCGATACGTTATTCTGCGGAGGCTGAGCCTTTGGAAACCGCTGGAGGAGTACGTAAAGCCCTGGATCTGTTGGCGACAGATAATGATGAACCCTTTATGCTGGTTAATGGAGATCTGTTCGTTGATATCAGCTATGGTTCACTAAATCTCAATCTGTCTGTTGGTGATAGCGCAAAGCTTTGGTTGGTTGCTAACCCTGAGTGGCATCCCGAAGGTGATTTTGCACTTGATACGGAATCTCGGGTGATAAATACGGGGGAGCGACGCTATACCTTTTCCGGTATTAGTTTACTTAGACCCTCGTTGTTTGGTTCGTTAGTCGAGGGTGAAAAAGCCGCTTTGGCGCCGATTCTCCGCCGGTTGGCGGATCAGCAGATGCTGGCAGGTGAGTTGTTAACAGGTTATTGGAACGATGTGGGTACGGCTGAGCGTCTGGCAGCAGTAGAAGCCTATGTTGCACGGGAGTTAAAAGTTTAATGCAGATGCAAAGCTTGGGTTCGGATCTATACCGGTTTCGGACAGGGTTGATTCTTGGCGGAGTAGTCGGCCTCTTTAGTGGTGGTTTCTGGGGGCTCTTTTTTGGCGCTGTTTTAGGCTTTATGGTTGAGCGTGCGATTCGTAAAGTAAGCGCATTAACGCCTCAGCAGATCTTCTTTAAAGCAACTTTTACGGTGATGGGGCGTGTTGCCAAAGCCGATGGTCAGGTTACTGAAACTGAGATCGAGTTTGCTCGCGCTGTAATGGCTCGAATGCAGTTGAGCGACGAGAAGCGCAGGGAGGCGATCGATTGCTTTACTGAGGGTAAAGATCCGGACTTTGATCTTCGTCCGGTGCTGGCACCCTTGGCGCAGTTGATGAAGTATCGTCAGGATCTCAGACTGATCTTTATTGAAATTCAGTTGCAGTCCGCATTGGCTGACGGTGAGATCAGCAGTGCCGAACGTCATGTGCTGATTGATGTTTGTTCGCAACTTGGCTTTGATGTGGCAGCAATTGAGGCGTTGATTCAGCGGGTGCAGGCGGAGCAGTCCTTTCATCAGTCGCATGGTTCGGCTGCGCCTACCCAGTCGCAGCTGGATCAGGCCTATGGCGTGCTTGGTGTGTCTGATTCGGCATCGGATTCTGAAGTGAAACGCGCCTGGCGTAAGCTGATGAGTCAGCATCATCCGGATAAGTTGGTAGCTAAAGGGTTGCCTGAAGAGATGATGCTAATTGCGAAAGAGAAAACACAGGAGATTCAGGCGGCCTATGATCTGATTAGGAAATCACGGGCTAATTGACACCAGGTCAGGTTTATTTGCTTGGCGGTGTGTTTTTCAGCGTCTGCCGCTGCGCTTTCAGTGCTTCCTCTTCTGCTTCAGCATCGATAACGTGCGTTTTTAATGCGCCGGCAATCTTTTTTGCATAGGTGAGTTGGAATGCGTTCCAGTCGGTAAATGGCGCGTTCAGTGTGCGGCTGACATATTTCGGGAGTGCAAGCTGCTGTGCCAGATGCTCCCGTAGCTTTGCATCCTCCACAACCCTTGGATCGGCTGGCTGTAATTGATGAGTCATGTCGATCACTGAAACCTCTTTCAGTTTTTCCATCTGGGCGTTGATTTCAGCACGAGGTACGCGGGGCAGAATCGCGTCAATCAGTACCAGTCTAAGGTCATTGTTTTCCGCGACCAGTGACAAGGCTGTGCTGGCGGCTTCGCCATACGCGATAATTACCAGACGATCGATTTTCAGGCGTTTTATCTCATCAAGCATCGTACTCGAGCGAGTTAAACGTTGCTCTTCACTCTCCTTGTTGGTCGCTTCCAGTGTTAGTAGTGTCCAGCCCTGCTCTGGCAGGATGCGGCGAATATGCTCGCTTTGCGCTATCCAGTCGGCATCAGCGCGTGGATCTGTCAGAATCAGAATTCCACCGGCAGGTTCGGGAGTGTAGGCCTGATTCTGTAGCGCATAAAATTTGTCATCACCGGTTTCAATGGAGATCACTTCCGTATCAACGCTGAGCTGGCGTGTTAGTTGTTGCTCCAGAGAATCGGCACCAACGATCTCGGTCGCTGCCTGCGTAGCGGAGAGCAAGATAACGAATCCCAGCAATACGCCTGTAAATACTGATCTGTACATAGATAAGGAGTTTATTCCTGTTTCTGCGGTTTTGAGTTGGGTCGTGTATAATCCGCTGCTTTCTATAAGGCTGCGGCGCAGTCTTCCTAGAATACCCGATCAGTCCCAATGTCGACAGGATTAGCTATGCGTGATTATCTGATAGCCCCATCAATTCTATCCGCTGATTTTGCCCGCCTGGGTGAAGAGGTGGACGCAGTACTCGAAGCGGGTGCTGATATCGTTCACTTCGATGTGATGGATAACCACTATGTGCCCAATCTGACCATCGGACCGATGGTGTGTAAGGCGCTACGTAAATATGGTGTAACGGCACCAATCGACGCACATCTGATGGTTAAGCCTGTTGATAGAACTATCGGCGACTTTATCGAAGCCGGCGCAACTTACATTACCTTCCATCCTGAGGCCTCAGAGCATATCGACCGTTCGTTACAGATGGTTCGCGATGGCGGTTGTAAATCTGGTCTGGTATTTAATCCGGCAACACCGCTGCACTATCTGGATCATGTGCTCGACAAGGTTGATATGATACTGCTGATGTCGGTTAACCCAGGTTTTGGTGGGCAGAAGTTTATCCCCGCAACGTTGGAAAAGCTGAAACAGGCGCGAAAGATTATCGATGATTCAGGTCGAGATATTCGCCTTGAAGTGGATGGTGGTGTCGGTGTTCAGAACATCGCAGAGATAGCCGCCGCCGGTGCCGATACCTTTGTTGCCGGTTCCGCTATTTTCGGAACAGATGATTACAAGGCGACTATCGATCAGATGCGTAAAGCGCTGTCTGGAGTTTAAGAGTGTCTGCGATTCAAACACCGCTGATTATGTTGGATCTTGATGGTACGTTGGTCGATTCGGCACCCGATCTGACTGTGGCTGTTGATCAGATGCTGATCGATCTGGACCGTTCGCCTGTGGGTGAAGGACGTGTTCGTCAATGGGTCGGTAATGGCGCGCCAATGCTGGTTTCCCGAGCACTCAGTGGTGTGATGGAGCCAGACAGTAAATTTCGCACTGGAGAGTTATTTGAAGCGGGTTATCTCAGTTTTCTGAAGCACTATGCTGAGGCTAACGGAAAGTATGCTCAGCTCTATCCGGGCGTTGAAGAGGCGCTGAATCGCTGGTTTGACTATAAAATTCCACTGGCGGTGGTAACTAATAAACCGGGCGTGTTCACGCTACCCCTGCTGAAATCCCTACGACTGTCGCGCTATTTTCACTTCATTTTGAGTGGTGATAGCCTGCCGGATAAGAAACCGCATCCGGCTCAGTTGAATCAGATTGTTGAGCAGTTGGGCGCTAACCCTGAGCACTGTTGGATGGTGGGTGATTCGCGCAATGATGTGCAGGCGGCACGTGCTGCCGGCTGTAAAGTGGCTTGTGTTAATTATGGTTACAACCATGGTGAAGCGATTGAACTGTCTGAGCCTGATCTGCTGGTAAGCAGCCTGACTTCAATAGAGTTTGTCGCCCAGTAATGCTGCTGATGATCGATAACTACGACTCCTTTACCTACAACGTCGTACATTATCTTATCGAAGCGGGTGCGGATGTGCAGGTGGTGCGTAATGATCAGTGTTCGCTTGATGAACTGATCGTTATGGCTCCGGAAAAACTGGTTATTTCCCCCGGGCCCTGTACGCCAAAAGAGTCCGGAATTTCGCTCGAAGCGATTCGTTACTTCGCCGGTCGTATACCGGTGCTGGGTGTGTGTCTTGGGCATCAGGCGATCGCTGAAGTGTTTGGTGGAACGGTCGTGCGTGCCCGGCAGGTGATGCATGGTAAAACCTCGCGGATTGAACACGCTGGGCGAGGTTTGTTTGCCGGTTTGTCGAGTCCGCTCGAAGTAACGCGTTATCACTCATTAACGGTTGAGCCTGAAACACTTCCCGGTTGTCTGGAGATTACGGCCTGGTATCGCGATGTTAACACTGGTGTTGAAGAGATCATGGGTATCAGGCATCGTACGCTGGATGTTGAAGGGGTTCAGTTTCATCCGGAATCTGTGATGACAGAAAGCGGACATCAACTATTAGCTAATTTTGTACAACGCTAGGTTTAAGTTAGCGAAGTTAAAGGACAAGGTATGGATATCAAAGAGGCGCTATCGCGGGCCGTTGAGGGGCAGCATCTGACCGGTGAGCAGATGGAAGCGGTAATGCAGCAGATTATGACGGGTCAGGCAACGGATGCGCAGATAGGTGCTTTCCTGACGGCCATGCGTATTAAAGGTGAAACCGTTGATGAGATTTCAGCCTCGGCAAAAGTGATGCGCTCTCTGGCAACGCCGGTATCTATGAAAACAGAAAATGCTGTCGATATTGTGGGTACTGGAGGGGATGGTTCTAATCTGTTTAATGTCTCCAGTGCGGCCTCCTTTGTTGTGGCAGCAGCCGGAGGCGTAGTCGCTAAGCATGGTAATCGCTCTGTAAGCTCTAAGTCGGGGGCGGCTGATCTGCTTGAAGCTGCAGGGATCCATCTGGCGCTGAAGCCGGAGCAGATAGCACGCTGTATTGATGAGGTGGGCGTAGGGTTTATGTTTGCGCCTCAGCACCACAGCGCGATGAAGTATGCGATTGGTCCTCGCCGTGAAATGGGGATGCGTACACTGTTCAATGTGCTCGGTCCGCTGACTAACCCGGCAGGTGTTAAGCACTACCTTCTCGGTGTGTTTGATGCTGAACTTTGTCGTCCAATCGCTGAAACGCTGAAAAGCCTCGGTGCTAAGCACGCGCTAGTTGTTCATTCCGGAGATGGTCTGGATGAGATCAGTCTAGCGGTGTCTACTCAGGTCGCAGAGCTGAAAGATGGTGTGATTACTGAGTATCAGCTACAGCCGGAAGATGCGGGTGTGGAGTCACAGACCCTTGAAGGATTGCAGGTGGCAGACTCGGATGAGAGTCTGGCAGTTATTCGGGCAGCGTTTAGTGGTCAGAATACCAAGGCGGCCGATATGATAGCCCTTAACGCAGGTGCTGCGCTCTATGCGGCTGACGTTGCTGGTGATCTGCATGCGGGCGTTTCGATGGCGCGAGAAGCGATCAGTTCAGGCGCTGCGCTTGATAAAATGAAGCAGCTTGCCAGTTTTAGTCAGAGTATAAAGGACGCCTAATTGATGTCGAAGGTACCTACAGTCTTAACGCGTATTATCGACCGCAAACTGGAAGAGATAGCGAAACGAAGTGCGGTTAACTCAATCGCGGATCTTAAAGCGAAGATTGAATATCAAAAGGGAAGTTATACAGATCCCCGAGGCTTCGTTCGTTCCATGGAATCTCGTATCAGTGCGGGTAAAGCGGCGGTTATAGCAGAGATTAAAAAAGCCAGTCCGAGTAAGGGGGTTATTCGTGATCCCTTCTATCCTGCAGAGATCGCTAAATCCTACGAAAAAGGTGGTGCGAGCTGCCTGTCCGTGCTGACGGATAAGGATTTCTTTCAAGGTAGTGAGGACTATCTTCAGGAAGCTCGGGCTGCTGTATCACTTCCGGTTATCCGTAAGGATTTTATCGTTGATCCCTATCAGGTCTATGAGGCCAGAGCGATCGGTGCAGACTGTATTCTGCTGATTGTTGCAGCGCTTGAAGACACTCAGATGAGTGAGTTGAATGCGCTCGCTATCGAGCTGGGTATGGATGTGCTCATTGAAGTGCATGATGCAGATGAGCTGGATCGAGCGCTTGTGCTTGATAACCGTCTGATCGGTATCAATAACCGTAACCTGCACACCTTTGATGTCACGCTAGAGACCACGCTCGGTCTGCTATCAGCTATACCCGAGGATAAAATTGTCGTGACTGAAAGCGGTATCCTGACGCAAGATGATGTTCAACTGATGCAGAAAAACAGGGTTAACGCCTTCCTGGTCGGTGAGGCGTTTATGCGAGCGAATGAACCGGGCGATCGTCTGGCTGAGTTGTTCAATCTGTCATAACAAGAGATAAAATAGATGCATGTAGAAGTTAGCTGGGATGGTGAAGAGCGTTTTAAAGCGCTGACCGATTCCAAGTTTGAAGTGATGATAGACCGAGACCTGAAAGTGGGCGCTCGTCCGATGGAATATATTCTGGTCGGACTCGGTGGTTGTTCCAGTGTGGATGTGATGTCGATTCTGAAAAAAGCGCGTCAGGATGTGACCGATTGTGTTGTAGAGATCGATGCAGAGCGCGCAGACGCTGTCCCCGCTGTTTTTACGAAAATCCACCTGAACTTCAAAGTGACAGGGAATAACCTCAAGCCTGCTGCGGTAGAACGCGCTGCTCGTTTGTCTGCTGAGCAGTATTGTTCAGTCTCAAAAATGCTTGAAGGCGGTGGAGTAGAGATTACTCATAGTGTAGAAGTCTTAGGAGCTGAATAATCTGTCCGGATACGCTTGGCTGGCTCTAGGGACGGTGCCAACCGAGCGATGAATGTTGTCGACGAGCCAGTTATCACTTCGTATGTACTTTAATTAACCTTTCTTCGAAACCAAACCCAATCGATAACGCAAATCCTCAGACATCGGGTGAGTTGCTAATTTTGATCCTGCGTTGCGAACCAGTCCTGGCAAGGGGGCTGAGAACAGTTTTTCTAGCTCATGGCTCACATTTATTAATCCATCGAGGTCGACATCGCATCGATATCCGTCAAAGATTAGAGCATGCACTAAATCCTCTGTACATACGTTGCCTGTCGCGCCGGGGGCATAAGGACAGCCGCCGATACCTCCAATGGAGGCGTCCAAATGACGAATACCGGCTGCAATTCCCGAGAGCGCATTTGCTATAGCAAGACCACGGGTATTATGGAGATGCAAAGTGATTTCGATGTCAGGGAATGCCTCTGTAACGGTTGTACACAATGACAACACCTGATGTGGAGTCGCCGTGCCAATGGTATCCGCGAGCGTTAGTGAATCAATGCCAGCATCTATATATCTGTGTGCCCACTCTAAAACACTATTTGTTGGAACTTCACCTGTAAATGGGCAACCAAAGGCAGTCGCTAGGGTGCCATTGACACGAAGAGTACTGCGGTTTTTACAAATCTCTTGGAATTGCCTGATCGACTGTTCACAGGTCATTCTTAAATTTGCCATGTTGTGAGCCTCGCTCACGGACATCACAACGTTTACTTCATCGAGTTCAGCAGACAAGGCGCGTTCTAATCCCCTAAGATTCGGTATCAAAGCGCTGTATATGATGCCTGAGGCTCGTTCAATGTTGGCTAAAACCTTCTCTGCATCTGCCAGAAGAGGGACTGCCTTAGGTGATACGAAGGATGTCACCTCAATTTTTGAAAGTCCTGTGTGCGAGAGTAGGTTTAATAAGCGAATTTTATCGTCGGTCTCAACGAATAGTCCCGCACTTTGCAGACCGTCACGCATACCAACTTCGTTGATATGGATTGGTGTATGTGGGTGATCAAACATATCTAGCCTCGACAAATCTTCTTAATCATTTCTTCATCAAGCCCAAGAGATTGCAGTACTTCGCTATTATGTTCCCCTAATTTTGGCCCAATCCAGCGTGTCACACCGGGTGTCTTTGTTAGTTTAGGTACGGCGGCTGGCATGAATAAATCTATACCTGACTTCAATATATGGTGCTCAATCGACTCTCTCGCCTTGAATTGTTCGTTATCAAATACTTCTGCGACGGAATTGATTCCTGAAGCTGGAACAGAAGCTTGTTCCAAAATTTTCAGTGCGTCACTCAACGTAACCGACGCTGACCAACTGCCCAGAATCTGATCCAATTCATCAGATGCTAGAGCCCTGCCATCGTTATGCTTAAATCTAGGGTCATCAGCGATATCCGATCGACCAATTGCATGCATGAGGCGCTGAAAGATGCTGTCGCCATTAGCTGCTATTACCAAATAGTGTCCATCGCCTGTTAAGTATGTATTTGAAGGCGCAATCCCGGGTAAACTGGACCCTGTCCGTTCTCGAACCGTACCATCAGCACCGTACTCAGGAATCAGACTTTCAGTTACAGCTAAAATTGACTCAATTAATGAGACATCCACAACCTGTCCTTCGCCGGTCTGCTCGGCATATCGAAGAGCCATCAGGGTGCCCACAACCCCATAAAGAGAAGCAAGGGTGTCACCAATACTTACACCTGTTCTGACTGGTGCTCTGTCGGGGTAGCCGATCAAATAGCGGAGGCCGCCAATAGCTTCAGCAATCGCAGCGAATCCTGGCTTGTCTTTTTGAGGACCTGACTGGCCGTATCCAGAGACTCTCAACATCACCAGTTTCGGATTAACTGAAGACAACGTATCCCAACCCAGATTCCATTTTTCTAAGGTGCCTGGCCTGAAGTTCTCAATAAGAATGTCTGCATCTTTCACCAAATTTCGTAATACTTCCTGAGCATCAGGGTCTTTTAAATTCAATGTAAGCGATTTCTTATTACGGCTTTGTGAATACCACCAAAGTGATGTATCACCATCCATTTTTCGCCATTTGCGAAGAGGGTCGCCAATTTCCGGTGGTTCGATTTTGATTACAGTAGCACCAAACTGTGCGAATAATGCACCAGCATACGGACCCGCTATAAGAGACCCGAGTTCTATTACGCGAAGGCCTTCCATCGGCCCGGCTCCTGTTTTCATGCCCACTATCTCTTCTTATATATTTCGTTTTGACGAACTGTACCGTTCAGATGTTTCGTAGTAATCGTCAAAGCCTATTCTGCGCCTGACTTCACTAAATTCCATGAGTTCGAGTGCGTTGTTGGTTCTCATCGCACGCAGACTTTTGGTCATTGCTAGCATTGAGGCGGACAGTAGTGTGAGAGGGTAGGCAGCGAGTACATAGCCAATATCAAATAGTGCATCGCTTGATAACTCAGGAGTTACACTGCCTTCGATAATGTTCGCCATTTTGGGGCCTGGTAATGCAGCACAAATCTCTCGCATCTCCTGTTCTGAATGTGGCGCTTCAATAAAAAGAATATCGGCTCCTAGTCGAGCAAATTCTTCACATCTCTCAATGGCTTCTTTAAGTCCGTGCTTGTGGCGGGCATCAGTCCGGGCGAGGATTAAGATATCCTGGCCATACTCGACTTTGATTTCATCTC
>JBFEXW010000018.1:0-17106 GCA_041562495.1 Marinobacterium sp.
TAACCAGTGGCATTATACCCTGAGTGACGACCAGTCTGTCGGAGGAACTCTGAGGTTTCTGATCAGTAATCGCAGGAGTGCTCAGGGTAGCGAGTGAGCTCTTCTGCTGCGCAGCAGTAGTGTCGGTTATATCGACAATTTCTGTCTGTTGGGGTGCCATTGATGGCATGCTCAGTAGCTGTTTGCCAGTAACAAAGTTGTCGGCGGTTCTGATGTCGATCGTTTTGTCCTGTGTGGCTTCAGTCAGTTCAGAGATATGGGATTCAGCTTCCTGACGAATCTGCTCAGGGATCTGCTCAGGGATCTGCTGTTGTGAGGCGCTTCCCGTGGTTCCGCCAGTCTGTGACAGGCTCCTTCCGGATGAAGGCGATATTGCCTCTGTACTTTCAGGCTGAGATGACTGATCTGAGCTGTTGGGTTTCATAAACAGGTAGATACCTGCGACCAGAATAATTGCGATAAGAACAAGGATGATACGTTGCATGCAGACTCAATATAATTCGGTTAATGTAGATTCAATTGATCTACGCATTTTTGATTATTTTTGGTTTTCGATGACAGCCCTCCTTGGCCGGGCCAAGGTCGTTAACCTAACAATAATCGAGATGACAAAGGGTTGAAAGAGCTCTATCAGGTCCGACCTGTTTAATATTACCAATATCTGGGCTTCTCGATGAGTGATGCGGAAAATCAAAATGAATTCCAGTCATTGATGCTGGATGAAGGCGTTAAACCGCTTAAAACTGCTAACCGGGTTTCTGTTCGCGATATATTGCGCCGTGGTGAAATGGACGGACTAGTCGAGCGCCGTCGTGCAGCGGAAGGGGTATCTGAACGATTCAGGCTTGAGCCTGATCAGTTGATTAATCCGTTTGATCCGATAAGCTGGAAGCGTGATGGTGTTCAGGAGGGTGTGTTTCGCAATCTGCGCCTGGGCAAGTATCAGGCAGATGCGCGGCTTGATCTGGTTAATCGTTCGTTGAACGAAGCGATTGATGAAGTCCCGGCATTTATTAAACAATCCTATCGTTTTGGGTTGCGCACAGTGATCATCTCTCACGGGCGGCCTAAAACACAGGCTGACTATATAAACCGGTTGCGTTCCAGCCTGGCGCTCTGGTTACCGAAAATTGATGAGGTGCTGGCTTTTCACTCGACGCAGCCACAACATGGTGGGTTGAGCGCGCTTTATCTGCTGCTGCGCAAGAACGAGCAGCAGCGCCTTGATAATCAGGAGCGCTTTCGCTCTTAGCCTGCCGGAGGGGCGTTAATTGTTTACTGGTCAGGTATCGGGCTATACGTCACAATAGCCATAGATGTTAACAGAGGAAACCGGATGGGGCTTAAACGGGCTGATAAAACGGCTCAGTACTGGCGTTTAATTACATTGCTGCTGGTTCTCGTGGCGATGTTGGTTGTGGCCGCTCTTCTCGCTCCGGGTTATTCCACCGGATTTCTGATATCAGCGCTGCCGATCGCCGGCGTTGCGCTCTGGTTAATCCGCTTCTATCGCAATGAATTGGAAAGCTGGCGTGTAGAGATTGAGAATCAGTTGCCAGTAGATCGCGAGACGGGTGCTGCCACACTGAGTTGGTTCAGAGCGATGCTGGAACAGGAGTGTCGCCGCGCAATCCGTGAATTCACCCCTATTACTATAATCAAACTCCTTCCGATTAATCGCAAGGACAGCCTGCATAACGCTGAATATGTCGAGTTGCTCAAAGAGCGTATGACGCGACCGGGTGATTTGGTCGCGTTGGACGTGGCGGAGGGGCTTATTCTGCTGCTGCCATCGACCAACGAGGCGGTGGTGAAGTTTGCCGAGCGCCTGTTTCAGGTGATCAATGACCAGCACTCCGGTACGCATCTGTTTGGCTATACCTTTCAACCGGTATCCGACCTGAACAGTGCCAAAGTGAGCGATATCCTTAGTCAGTTACAGGACAATCTTCCTGATTCGCCGAAACCTCAACTGAAGATCGAATCCGAAGGGTTTGATATGCCAAATGTGACCTACTCGATCTAAATGAGCCCACTGCAGAAACTCCGGCAGCAACTGCAGGTGACACGGACACGTCAACTGATCTGGTTAGAGACCTCTATAGACCAACGTGATCGCCAACTACAGCGACTTCTATCAGAATTGGAACTGGAGCGGTCTCAGGGTGTGCTGGTAGGTAGTGAAGCACTTTGCGGAATCACACCCGCTAAAACGGGTGAAGTCGTGCGTTTGTTAGGCACTACACAAAGCTTCGCGGTAATAGATGCCTTTTCAGGATTTAATCCCAATGCCGTCGCTCAAATTGGCGGATCTATCGCCGGTGGGGGTGTTCTGATACTGCTCACGCCAGACGCTGAATGCTGGCCAGATTATGCAGACCCTGAATATCAGCATCTTGGATATAGAGATCAGTCGATCCGTCCAGAGGGTAACTTTATTCGCTGGGTCGTTAATCAACTGTCGCTGGATAAGCGAGTTGTCAGGGTCTCGACCGGGAGTTACCCCAGGGTAGGACCTATCTCCGCGAAGCCAGTAAGTGCTGTCTGGCCATATGCTTCACCGGATCAACGCCGGACAGTCGCTGAGTTGCTGGCCTGCTGGAGTCGACCTGCCTCTGCTCAGGTAGTAACGGCTGACAGGGGGCGAGGAAAATCAACTTCAATAGGTCTGGCACTGGCGCTGCAAACGAGTTTTCAGCTGCAGCAGGTAGCTATCTGTGCGCCGCAGAAATCAGCGGCAGCAGAGATATTCAATGCGCTTGAGATATTAAAGCCTGAACGAATTTCGACGCCGACGTTTTTTCTGCCTGCACAACTGCTTGCGTCTCTTTCAAAGAGTGGCAGCGGATATAAGCTGTTGATCATTGATGAAGCCGCAGGTATTCCAACGCCGGTGCTGCAGCAGATCTCAGGGGGGTGTCCGCATCTGTTGTTGTCGACAACTTTGCATGGCTATGAGGGGCATGGCAGGGGATTTGGGATCCGTTTTCTGACGCAGTTGGAGCATCCGCTGGCGTGCGTCAGACATCGACAGTTAACAACACCAATCCGCTGGAGTATGGATGATAGTCTGGAGCCTCTGCTCAACGATCTGTTTCTGATGGGGATTGATGTTCCGGAGTCGCAGCGAGATTCAGATGCAACAATTGATATTCAGCAGATAACCCCCAGTGAGATGATCGTCTCCCCGCAGGTTTTACAACAGGTCTTTGCACTGTTGACCGCTGCTCACTATCGTACTTCACCCTCTGACCTGAGGGTATTACTGGATGCGCCGGGACAGTCAGTATGGATTGCCAGGAAGCAGCATAGGGTAATTGGCGTGCTTTGGACGGTAACGGAGCAGTTGAATGAGCCTGAGCTGGTGGCAGCTGTTTACCAGGGGACAAGACGTCCCGCTGGTAATCTGCTGCCCCAGAGTTTTCTCTATCATGAGGCTTGGCCCGAGGTGAGTCGGTTTCAGTTTGAAAGAGTGATCAGGGTTGCGGTTGAGGATCCCTCGCGACGGAGAGGTGTGGCGTCCCGGTTACTCGAGCAACTTGAAATTTTGAGTCGCACTCAGGGGCGGGATCTGATTGGAACCAGTTTTGCCTGCTATCCGGATGTGGCGCAGTTCTGGAATGCACAGGGTTATCAGGTCGCCCGTCTTGGCGAGCAGGTGGATAGAGTAGCTGCCGCACCAGCTATCATAATGCTGAAAGCGCTTAATTCAGACGCGGAGTTCTGGCTCGAAAGACAGTACTGTCAGTTTAACGATAGGTTTGGTCAAGTTGGCTATTCGCTCGATAGTTTCACAGAGGAGTGGATCCAGTCTCGGTTGATGAGTGGCGACTGTAGTCCCGGTGACCGAGATAACCTTTTGCTAAAGCACTTTGCTGCCAGTCATGCGCCGCTGAGCCTGATCCGTCCTGCTCTGGCACGCCTGAACAGGTTATTGGTCAAAAGCTCAGGCGACCTTGCATTAATCGACTCGGCGCTTTCCGGGGAGTCGCTAAAGGGACCGCGTTTGGCTCAGTTGCGTGAGCTTATCTCCGGGCTATATCTTGAACTCTGATAAATCAGTCCAATAGCTCGACGGTGTCACCTTGGCGAATAGAGCCAGACTGGATCACAGAAAAGTTTTGTCCAAAGCAGATTGCTCCGGTATCGAGACGATTCAGTTGAGCCAGTGTTTTCAGTGGTTCCTGTCCCGGATCTTTTTCTCCGGTGACGGGGTCGCGGGTGATTAGTACACAGCGTTCACAGGGTTTTTCTGATCGTAGAATAACCTCGCCAATTTTGAGTCTGGACCATTGGTGTTCCTGCCAGGGGTGCGCTGTATCCAGCACAATGTTTGGTCTAAATCTCAATATCTCGAAATCACTGCCGGCTGCCTGATTGAGTGCATCTAGACTGGCGGTTGTTGTAAGCAATAATGGATAGCCGTCACTGAATATGGGGCCCCAGGGGTAGCGTTTTTCCGCCAGATCCCTTGTGTGCGGATTGTTTTCAACCAGATAAGCTGGATAGCCTAGATATTCGCTTAGCCAGCTATCAATTTCCGGGCTTAATGAATCGGTCAGCAGTTCCCGATTCCAGATCCTGATCGTTGCTTGCCTCGGTTTATCGGTGATCCTGAACCTGATTGGGTCGTCATTAGCGCAGGTTAATTTCAGTGCTTGATCAATTCTATTGATCTGCAGTCTGAGTAGCTTGGGCTCCTTGCGTGCGGTTATAAAGTAGCCCCGATGATCAACTATCATAAAACGTCGATCACCGATGAGCCCGAGAAAATCGACCAGAGTCTCACTCAGTCGTTCGGCCATGCCAGATTTAACTGAGTAGCGGAAAAGTTCTTTGATGCGTAATGTAGAGTTCATTGTTCGTCGGCTAAATGAGGTACTATGATCGGGTACGCAGTACTTTTGAATACTCTATGCTTATATCTGTAAAAGAGAAATAGCTTCATTTCCGGTCTTCTCCGGGAATGCTCTTGCAGCTAACAGGATAAATTTATGCGTCATTTAAATATTCTAAAAACTCTCGGGCTTGCCTCAGTACTGATTCTGACCTCTAGTGCTCAGGCGGGGAAGCCGGATAGGGATGGTCATCCGGGACGAGGAAAAGGGCTGGAGTCTCAACATGAGTCACAGGAAAGTGATGGGCGGCGCAAATATCGTTCACACCTCAGTGAACGTGAAAGAGATGAGCTTGCCGAATTGATTATCGGCAAGGATGTCCGTGAGTATCGTTCAGAAAACTCAGGGCGTAATCATGCCAAGTCACTGCCACCTGGATTGAGGTTAAAGCTATCTCGTGGCGGTGAGCTGCCTCCGGGATGGCAGTCCAAGCTGCAGGAGGGGCAGGCTATTGATGCTGAAACTTACCGAAATGCTGAGCATTTGTCTGGCGAGATGTTAAGACGTATTACCGGTCGTGATGATGCTGTTGAGTTGCTCCGAGTGGGAGATCGCGTGCTTCGGGTTGCGCAGGGAAGCGGTACTATTCTTGATGTGATTGATCTGACCGACAGAGCGATGCGCATGATCGGGCAATAGTAATCGAAGCACTCTGCTCTCTGCAGAAGCTATAGAGAGCAGAGTGCTGGATCAGGTTATACAGCCCTGAGGTGAACGCTGTCCTGATTCTGGTCGTTATCAGACGTGCGGCCAGCCTGTTTAAAGGTGGCGGCTTCTAGGTTATTGCGTGACAGCAGCTTGTAAAAGTCGGTACGGTTTCGATCAGCAATGCGTGCCGCCTGTGCAACGTTACCGCTAGTTAGTGACATCAGATGAATCAGATACTCACGCTCAAATTTTGCTTTGGCTTCTGAGTAGGTAGGTACTGCCCGAGGCTGATCTTTCAGTACCGATTTAATCTGAACCTCGCTAACCTGCGTGCGATTAGGATGTTCGTTAAGGACCTTATCGATAACCTGGGTCAGTTGGCGTACGTTGCCTGGCCATGATCCCTGAATCAGGAAACGCATAGCCTGAGCACTGTATCCCTTAAATACCTGATTCTTGCGTTTATAAATCTTTTCGGCCCGTATGCGGGCAATTTCAGGAATATCTTCAGCGCGTTCTGATAGCGAGGGTACTTTCAGCTCGAGTGACAGGATCAGTTGGTAAAGCTCTTCACTGAAGCGCCCGGCATTAAGTTCAGATTCGAGATCTCGATCAGAACTGGTAATCAGTCGGTAGTTGGTATGGATCAAATTTTCTGATCCGAGAGGGCGATAGGCTTTCTGGTGGAGCGCCTTAATAAACTGGAGTTGAACGCTCATCGGCATCGCATCAACATGATGGAGCAGCAGGACACCATCATTTGCCTGTTCCAATGCGCCACTTTCCCTTTCCAGGGCACCCTCAAAGGCACCGGGAGCATGGCCGAACAACAGGTTGGACAGCTCCTCATCGATCGCTGTACGGCAGTCAACAGCAACAAATCCACCGTTGCGTCGTTTGCTTGCCTGGTGGATCAGCTCCGCGCAAAGGCTTTTACCGGAGCCGCTTGGGCCGGTGATATGAACTGGGTTTTCAGAGCCGCTAACATGCTGGATCTCATCAAGCAGACTATCGATCTGACTCGATTTGTGAACCATGCGTTTACGCCAGCTCGCATCGTCCCTGCGCTTTACAACCTTTGTGGCGGCAGTAATCAGGTGTGTGAACTCTGTTGCAGGGCCCTTCCAGGGAAAGAATGCAAAAGCACCATCACGGGTCGCCTTAATAGCATCCATCACCTCGGAGATCTCACAGCGTAGTATCAGACGCGTATCTTTACGGGTACTCAGGCAGAGCTGGTAAAAAGGAAATCCAAGGTGATCGGTGAATGATACTGGCGCGACACAGATATCATATGCGTTTTTGCTCAACAGCTGTTGAGCTTCAGGGTAAGTCGTTGCACAATCGATATGACTGACAAATGGTGTACATCCATCGGCTAACCGACTGAGAATCTTTTCATCAGGCTCGACAACCAGGAGTCTCGACTCGGACACTTCAGAATTACCCTTTATTAAGTACATGTTTATTTGATGTAAAATGAATTTTAAGTGGTTAGCAGCAGATAAACAAAGGTATTTATTAAAATAGAAAAAATGCCTAGATTTTCTGGTTGACTGGTTTTTGACTTTCTGCGTCTCCGGATTAGTAATTTGATATTTTGTTTCAATTAATTAGGACGATTTTATCTGCTGAATATGACGCGCTTATTTCTGCTGTTGATTACCACATTTACGCTCTCAGGCTGTCTGTTCAATAAGACAATACCTGTGCAGCCTCAGGGTAAGTATTTTGAGCGAGGGCTGGTCAGATCAGCCGGGTCAGGGTTTGAGTGGCGTCGTTGTGAGGATTCTCGTTGGCTTTCTCTGGAATCAGAGGACTCGAGATTGGCCGAGCAGTATCAGATACAGGTCAGTGAAGGGCTGCCACTGGCTGTCTATATTGAGGGCTGGTTTACCTCAGAGAAGCATCTGTCACTGCTGCAGATGCTGGGTGGGGATGTTAATACCTGTCGTCAGATGTTGCCCGGAACCGCACTTCGTGCCGGCGGGCTCGAGCCGGTCTGGTTTGCTGACGTAAAGGGCGATCAACTTGACGTCAACCATAGTACCGCGCTTAAGAGCTGGCGACTGAACCCCGCTGACAAAATGGTCGATGAGGGTTACTGGAATTGGCGAAGTCAGGCAGATTCCAGAGTTTATCTAAACCTCAGCATCGCCCGTCGCGCCTGTATTGATAAGCTGGGTGTCTGGTATGGATTAACGGCCAGATTCAGAACCGAAGGTGTCGACTTGAAAGGATGCGCTCGTTATGGGGATCTGGTACGCGTCATGCTATCAGAGAAGTACTACACCCGCGACTCATCGCTGTTGCGTCAGATTGGCCTGAGGCTGGCGGCTCAGGGGGATGCTACGCTAAGTCTTATTGATGCTACAGGTCAGAGCGACCATTATCAGGGGCGCTGGCAACTGCTTGAAGATCGGTCGTTGTTGGTCGATCTTCAGGGGCGCGCTGGTTTTAATGCCAGGGTGTTACGCTTTAGTCGATCGGGCGATGCGCTTTATCTCAATGGTTCGGATCCGGTCTTTGGGGGAGGCGTTGAGCTGCTCCCCGGCACCTCCCGACTCATTGATCGACTGGTTGCGGAGTCAGTGCTTCCATGACCCTTCCTAATCCAGAAGGGTCTCTTTCGCTGCGTTAATCCTTGCTGCGAGCCAATCGCTGCCGCCTCTGTCAGGGTGCATCTTCTGCATCAGTTTTCGGTGAGCATCTATTATCTCGTCCCGCGATGCTCCCTCGTTAAGGCCGAGTACGGCCAGGGCCTCTTCACGGCTCAGATCTGGATGTGATCTGTTGTATTGTTTGCCTTGCTTAGTGCTGTTTGTGCGATTTGTTGTTTCTTTACGATGCCATAGTCGTATCAGCAGCGGAAAAAGACGCAATAGCCAGGGGAATAGCTTCTGAACAAATGGCAGGATCAACGCAATCAGTGCGCCAATCCAATGAAGCTTTCCGGTAATGGTCAGATACAGAAGGGCCAGTGTAGTGGTCAGAACCAGGATTTTAATTAGCGCTCTGCGGGCTTTCTCTGCGGGCTGTCTGCGATACCAGACCCAGCTTCCGGCCAGTATTAGCGCTATTAAAAAAAGTCCAACCGGGTTCATTTGCCGCCCTATATTTTTCGATCCAGAATAGAAGGATAGAAGATAAAATTGGCATTTATCTGAAATGGTGTCAGAAGTAGGTGGGGTGTTAATGAAAAGTATCGGGATAGCGCTCAGGAACCGCTTGAGTGGTTCCTGAGCTACAGATTTCGAAATCTGTTAGCGTATTCTCATACCCGGCTGTGCGCCTGAGTCGGGTTCAAGTAGCCAGATATCCTTGCCTCCGGGACCGGCCGCCAGAACCATCCCTTCAGATACGCCGAACTTCATCTTGCGCGGTGCCAGATTGGCGACCATCACTGTCAGCTTACCTTCAAGCTGTTCCGGCTGGTAGGCGGACTTAATACCGGCAAATACATTTTTGGTGCCATCACCCAGATCGAGGGTTAGCTGAAGAAGCTTATCTGCGCCTTCTACATGCTCGGCTTTGGTAATACGTACTATACGCAGATCGATCTTGGCAAAATCGGCGTACTCTATAGTATCTGCAATTGGCTCAATCTCAGGCTTGGCTTCCACCTTTGTGGGTGCCGCGGCAGCCTGAAGATTCTGCCTCGAGTCTGCGATCACAGCTTCAACTGCTTCTGGCTCAATACGCTTCATCAGTGGTTTGAATTTGTTGATCTTATGGTTCAGCAGTGGTGATTTAACTGCATCCCAATCCAGTGTATCGATATTAAGGAAGTCCAGACTCTGCTTGGCGACTTCGGGAAGGACTGGTGCCAGATAGCTCAAGATAACGCGGAACAGGTTAATGCCCATGCTACAGCATGCCTGTACCTCGGCTTCCTTACCCTCCTGTTTGGCAAGCAGCCAGGGTTCCTTGGCGTCGATATACTGGTTGGCTTTGTCAGCCAGCGCCATGATTTCGCGCATCGCGCGTGCGTATTCACGCTTCTCATAAGAATCGGCAACACGCTCCCCTGCAGCCAGTGCTTCCTGATAGAGCGCAGCGTCGTCAAGGTTGGAATCCAGCATGCCATCAAATTTCTTGGCGATAAAACCGGCACAGCGGCTGGCGATGTTAACCACCTTGTTAACAAGATCTGCATTAACCCGCAGGCGGAAATCGTCAAGACTCAGATCGATATCATCGATGCCTGATCCCAGTTTTGCTGCGAAGTAGTAGCGCAGGTATTCAGGTTGCAGGTGTTTGAGGTAAGTTTCAGCCATGATGAAGGTGCCACGTGACTTTGACATCTTCTGACCATTAACGGTCAGGAAGCCGTGGCAGAACACGCCGGTTGGTGTTCTGAAACCGGCTCCCTCAAGCTCTGCTGGCCAGAACAAGGTGTGGAAATAGGCGATATCTTTACCGATAAAGTGATAAAGCTCGGCATCGCTCTCTTTTGACCAGTAATCGTCAAAATCGACACCATTTTTATCGCACCAGTTCTTAAAGCTGGCCATGTAGCCGATCGGCGCGTCCAGCCAGACATAGAAATATTTACCCGGAGCATCGGGAATCTCAAAGCCCCAGTAGGGTGCATCACGGGAGATATCCCACTGCTGCAGGCCTGATTCAAACCATTCATTCAGCTTGTGCTTCATCTGTGGCTGAACGTGGCTGTCGACCCAGCCTTTCAGGAAGGGTTCGAAATCTTCCAGTTTGAAGAAGTAGTGTTCTGAATCCTTTTCGATCGGCTTGGCACCTGAAACGGCAGAGTAGGCGTTCTTCAGTTCCGTTGGGCTGTAGGTTGCACCACAGGCTTCACAGGAGTCGCCGTACTGATCGGCGGCGTCACATTTTGGACATTCGCCCTTAATAAAACGATCGGGCAGGAACATCTCTTTTTCAGGGTCGTAAGCCTGAGTTATGGTACGACGTGCAATGTGACCGGCGTCACGCAGCCGGGTATAGATCAGTTCTGCAAACTGACGGTTTTCATCTGAGTGAGTTGAATAATAGTTATCAAAGTTGACCAGAAATCCAGAAAAATCGCGCTGGTGCTCTGCGCTGACCTGATCGATCAGTTGCTGGGGCGACATGCCTAGTTGATCAGCTTTTAGCATGATTGGCGTGCCGTGAGCATCATCTGCACAGACGTAGGTGCACTGGTGACCACGCTGCTTCTGGAATCTCACCCAGATATCGGTCTGGATATATTCAACCAGATGGCCAAGGTGGATCGGGCCGTTAGCATAGGGGAGTGCACTAGTGACAAGAATCTTGCGCTGGGTATCGGTCATGGGTGTCAAACTTGATGTCGCAGTTAATCGAAGGTCGAGATTCTACGCGCTCAGCGCTTCGGGATAAAGAGAGGGCGTTTTCTCTTTGGGCAAGTGTGCTCCAGACTGATAGAATCAGCCGGTTTTTAATGCTCAGAGTTAAGGTAGAGTTAGACTATGGCGATCTCCCAGGTGAGGCCTGATCAGTACGAATCCCAATTACAGATGAAACGTGACCGCATGGCGGCGCTATTTGAACGATTCAACCCGCCTGAGATGGAACTCTACAGATCACCGGTCACGAACTACCGGATGCGCGCGGAGTTTCGCGTCTGGCACGATGGCGACGAACTTGATTATGTGATGTTTGAACAGGGAAACAAGCATGTGCGGATCAAACTGACTGAGTGCCCGATGGTCGATCAGCGTATTGAATCGATGATGTTCGATTTTCTGACGCGGATTCGCAGCGAGAAAGAGCTGAGATTTAAACTATTTCAGATCGACTTTCTGACTACGCTTTCCGGCGAACTATTGGTTAGTCTGCTGTATCACCGACCGATCGGCGATGACTGGGTTGCAGCTGTACGTCCGTTACGCGAGCAGTTTAATATCGATATTGTGGGGCGCTCGCGTAACAACAAGATCATTCTTGACCGTGACTTTGTGGTTGAGCGTCTGACCATCAATGATCGTCCCTACATCTACAGGCAGACCGAGAACAGCTTTACACAGCCTAACGCGCATGTGTGTGAGCAGATGATTGAGTGGGCGCTTGACGTAACTCAGGATGCAGAGGGTGATCTGGTTGAGTTCTACTGTGGAAACGGTAACTTTACCCTGCCTTTGGCCTCTAACTTCAGGCGGGTGATTGCCACCGAGATCTCAAAAGAGTCGGTTCGTTCCGCGCAATACAATATCGAGCAGAATGGGATAGAAAATGTCGATATTCTGCGTATGGCGTCTGAAGACTTCACTCTGGTGCTGCGCGGTGAAAAGCAGAGCAGGCGCCTTGCTGGTATAGATCTGTCCAGTTACGAGTTCTCGACAGTGTTTGTCGATCCGCCGAGATCCGGTCTCGATGACGAGACGGTGAAGCAGGTTCAGGGCTATCAATCGATTCTGTACATCTCCTGTAATCCGGAGACGCTGGCGGCAAACCTTGATACGCTGATTAAAACGCATCAGATAGAGCGTTTCGCGCTTTTCGATCAGTTCCCATACACTGATCATATAGAGGCAGGCGTATACCTGACTCGTCGATAGGGATTGGTTTAGTCTGATCATCAGGCTGGTAAGTTATAAAAAGGAGATGAACATTGGTGGCTGAGCAAAAACTGCCGAATCTCGAAGGTGTTAAGAATCTCGTTGCTGTGGCGTCAGGCAAGGGTGGCGTGGGTAAATCAACGGTTACCGCGAATCTGGCACTGGCGCTGGCAGCAGAGGGTTATAAGGTTGGTATCCTTGACGCTGATATCTATGGTCCCAGTCAGGGATTGATGCTGGGGGTTGCCGAGGGTATCCGCCCAAGAACGCATCAGGATAAATACTTTATTCCAGTTGAAGCGCTGGGTCTGCAAACCATGTCAATGAGCTATCTGGTCGACGATAACACCCCGATGGTGTGGCGTGGACCTATGGCCAGTAGCGCATTGCAGCAGTTGTTGATGCAGACCTACTGGACCGATCTTGATTATCTGCTGATCGATATGCCACCGGGTACTGGCGATATTCAGCTTACGATCTCCCAGAAAGTGCCGGTCGATGGCGCGGTGGTTGTTACGACGCCTCAGGACGTAGCCCTGCTGGATGCGAAAAAGGGCATTGAGATGTTCAATAAGGTCGATATTCCTGTGTTGGGGATTATCGAGAATATGAGCACACACATCTGTAGCCAGTGTGGCCATGAAGAGGCGATTTTTGGTGTGGGCGGTGGTGACAGGATTGCCGCCGAATATCAGACACAGCTGTTGGGTAAAATTCCTCTGGCGTTACAGATTCGAGAGCAGGCTGATAGTGGTAAGCCAACGGTTTACGCAGCACCTGATTCGGAATATGCACAGCGTTACAGGGAGATCGCCCGTAAACTGGTTACTGAGCTGGATTCGCGTGAAGCCAGTGCTGCGCCAGTCATTAATATCAAAAACGACTGAGAAGTAAGGAGCTGCGTGCAGCTCCCTTTTCTTTGGCGCTCAGCAGGCGGAACTATGACCGATTTTCAGTTGACCTATCCGTTGCCGAGTCTGGACTCGTTGATCAACCCGAAAGATCAGTTTCCGGATAAGTCTGATTATGAAACCCAGCTTGAATTCTGGCAGCAGCGCCTGCTACACGTGCAGCAGGCCTATCATCGACAGAATCTCAGAGCGGTTGCTGTTTTTGAAGGCGTAGATGCAGCAGGTAAAGGTGGCACGATTCGACGCATCACTGAGCCGTTGGATCCCCGCGGCGTCAGAGTCAATGCGATCGGTGCGCCTAAGCCACAGGAGCAGGGGACTCACTACCTGTTTCGTTTTTTCAGCAGGCTTCCTCACCCAGGAAAGATCGCAATCTTCGATCGTAGCTGGTATGGCCGTGTGCTGGTGGAGCGTGTTGAGGGGTTTGCTACGGATGAGGAGTGGCAACGCGCCTATAGGGAGATCAATGAGCTTGAACGCTGGTTAACCGATGATGGCGTCCGGGTTATCAAGTTTTATCTGCAGATTGATAAGGATGAGCAGGATAAGCGCTTTGAGGAGCGTCTCAACAACCCCTATAAATCCTGGAAGCTGACGGCCGAGGATATCCGTAATCGGGAGCAGTGGGATGCATACCTTGATGCAGCCAACGAGATGCTGGCGCGAACATCAACGGTTTTAGCGCCCTGGTATGCGATCGATTCACGCAAGAAATGGGCGACGCGAATACGGGTACTGCAACTCCTGGTAGAGCATCTGGAAAAAGATGTGGATATTGAGCCGCTGAAGCCGGATCCTGAGGTCTTGAAAGCGGCTAGAAAAGCATTGGGAATCAAATATAATCCGAGTGAAACGGACGACGCTAATTAACAATATTAGGGGCGAAATTCGATCCTGTTTCTGGTAGACTTCTCAGCCGTTTTTTTGAGGATGAGATCGCACCGATGGGGATCAAAGCAGATAGCTGGATCCGCCGAATGGCGGAAGAGAAAAAGATGATCGAGCCCTATGAGGCAGGTCAGGTAAGGCGCTGTGAGCAGGGTAATCCGATCGTTTCATACGGCACATCCAGCTATGGCTATGACGTGCGTTGTGCGGATGAGTTTAAGGTGTTTACCAATATCAACTCAGCGATTGTTGATCCCAAAGCGTTCAGTGATGCCAGCTTCGTCGATATCAAGTCGGATGTCTGTATCATCCCGCCAAACTCCTTTGCACTGGCGCGTACGGTTGAATACTTCCGTATTCCGAGAGATGTACTAACTATCTGTCTGGGCAAAAGCACCTATGCACGTTGCGGCATCATCGTAAACGTGACTCCACTGGAACCCGAATGGGAAGGTCATGTCACGCTGGAGTTCTCAAATACCACGCCACTACCCGCAAAGATCTATGCCAACGAGGGCGTCGCGCAGATGCTGTTTATCGGTGGCGACGAGGTTTGTGAGGTTTCTTACGGCGATCGTGCCGGTAAATATCAGGGTCAGACCGGCGTAACGCTGCCACGTACCTAACTCAGAGGTCAGATTGGATTCACAGTCAAAACAGCTCCAGGAATTCTGGGAGCAGATTGAACAGGTGCTGGAACAGCTTCGCGACACCGAAATCGAAGAGTTGCCTGAGCAGGGTGAGCGGTTGCTACACGCCTATCGTAAACGTCTGCGTGAGATAGATACCAACCTGACGATCAATTTCGAACGTAACGGCGATAAAGGCTCGATGGAGGTGGTTCTCGGTTGTGACGGCTACCCGGAATCTATCCATAACGTGTTGAGTCTGGTGAATACCGCCCCCAAGCTGAATGGAATAGAGATCAAAGCGTTTAATGAGCGTCATGACCCAGTACCAACGATGGTTAATATGGGTGGTGAACTCTGTCCGATTACGGATTACTGGTTCTCGCTACGGGTCGTCACCGGGCGTCTCGAGCTGTCGATCTATATGGAAGATGCACCTAGTGTGCTGGATATGGATCCCCGCGTTGAAGCAGTAATGATCCTGCTGGATGCGCTGATTGGTGAATATGAGATCATGACCAAGATTTGGGCACTGGACTGGTACTCCCTGCCGGTTGATCCACTGGATTATGGTCTGATGCCGCTGGCTGATCTGCGGCAGCGCTTTGATGAGTTAAAACAGCAGGTGCAGCCGATCGGTATACAACTGCACTGATCCCCAACCCGATATCAATAGAGGCGAAAGATGGAAAACTCCAGTCTGGCTAACCTGATTTTACCTCTGGCACTTTTTGTCATAATGCTCGGTGTCGGTATGACGCTCAGACTTGCTGACTTCAAAATGGTACTGGGTAACCCCAAAGCTGTGCTGGCAGGTGTTATCGGGCAGTTGGTACTGCTGCCACTGCTAGGCTGGATGATTGTTTCCCTGTTTTCGTTACCTGCGGTATATTCCGTGGGGCTGATGATACTCTGCTTTGCGCCGGGCGGAGCAACGTCGAATATGCTGACGCTTCTGGCCAGAGGTGATACGGCACTCTCTGTCACCTTAACAGCGATCAGTGGGTTGATAATCCCATTCTCACTACCCGTATTAACCTATCTCTCGTTGCACCACTGGATGGGTGAAGAGGCGGCGCTTGAGTTTCCTGTTCTGAAGTCTATTGCGCAGATACTGGTGATTGCGTTGTTGCCCGCACTGTTGGGCATGCTGATCAGTTCCCGTTGTCCTAAGCTGGCATCAGCAGCCCAAAAACCGGTTAAGCTTATTTCGATCCTGTTTATGGTGATGGTTGTCGTCGGTCTTGTTAGAGCAAACGGCGAATCGCTGGCAGCGCAGCTGAGCCTGCTGGCCGGACCGGTACTGTTGCTGTCATCATTAGCGATTATGCTGGGATTTCTGTTAGGTCAGTTGACAGGTCAGGACAGATCGAGACAGTGTGCGCTTGGGATAGAGATTGGAATTCAGAATGCGGGGACGGCAATTCTTGTGTCGGGAAGTTTGCTGCATAATGCAGAGATGGCGTTGACTGCGTTGACCTACGGCGTATTGATGAATCTGCCAGCGTTTCTGCTATTAGCGGTTCGTAATGCCGATCTGTTCGTCTGGCGTCGTTTATCAGGCGCGAGATGAGTTAAAGACTGAGAAGAGCCGTTGTTTTTCAGCTCTTCTCAGCAGTCGGTTGACTGTTTAGTTGGTGGACAGAACGTATATGCTGCCATCTTCATCGATCGGACACTGTTCATCGCTTCCCATTTTGATCTCCCCCTGAGTCATTAATCGGCCTACTTAAAGGCTCTTCGGCTATTATTTATATAACTTTAGGTTGATGTCGAACGGAATTTCATAAAGTGAAAAATTTCGTGAAAATTTTTGTAATGCAAGAATCGTTAGGGAGCGATACATGAATAAGCGTCTGACAGACCTCCTTGAACGGGTGAGGCATGAGTATATCCATGAGATGGAATCCAATGGACTGACCTACCCTTATCTAACAGCCTATCGCGTTGCTCACCGTTCACTGACCCTAACTGGCGATCAGCTTGCTGAGCTTGTCGCTTCGGATCCAACGCTACTGGCTGCACGGGCAGGTGAATTGATTGATGATCCGCGTGAAGTTGCAAACCCCAGTCTGGGGGCAATCGTTACCGCCAATCTGGTATCAGCTGCAATGGAGGGGCTGATGTTGGTTGCTGCAAACCGAGAGTGGATAGAGCTCAATGAGCAGGGTGAAGTGCAGATTGAAGCACATGAGTATGATCTCATTCGCCCAGTATCCGGTGTTGATTATGCTGAGTCAGGATCAAAGGCGTTTGTTGCAAGGCGTGGCCAGACGCTCTTGTCTCGCCTCTACAATACGGCTGAGCTGAGTTTTGAATCCAGTTTGGAGGCGTCACCGCAGGATGCCTACCAGTTGGTCCTGAAAACCGCTGCCGATCATGCGATATTCGCACCGGATGATCTCGCACCGTTGATTGTCGAGAATCCGCTGTTGCTGGGACTCAGAAATGATCAGGTGATCGATCAGGAGATGTTCGATGGAGATCCTCCTGCAGGGATGATACTGAGTGCGCATCTGACAGAGATGTTAGTTCAGCAACTGATTGACAGGGCGATCGAATTGGGTGCGCTTGGCTGGGATGCTGAGGGGCA
>JBFEXW010000019.1:0-16904 GCA_041562495.1 Marinobacterium sp.
CGCCAGAGCCCCTGACCGAGTTAGCCGTGAGATATCACCTGGCGATACAGATTCCGCCAGACCAGTTTTCGCCTGTGTTTGATCTAGCGGAACTGTCCATAAGGGACCGATACGTGGAATAATCAGGAAAAGCACCAGCATTAACGGCACCGCAGGGGCCAGTATCTTCATACTGTTGATCAGCGGCATATACAGAAGCCGCTTCGGTCGGGGATCGTAAAGCGCGATCTGGGACGCCAGAACTAAGATACTCGCTACCAGCGCGTAGATAGCGGCAAGAATCCCCTGCTCAAACAGAAACTGTGTCCCTATAACGAAAAAACTCAGGTACGTAAGCAGCAGCGCATCCCGTCGGGTGTGAACCTCCAGCATCTTCAACGCAAGACCCGATACAAGAAGGGCTACGGTTCCACTCATCAGAGTGGACCGGTTGAAGCTGAGAACCAAGGCTGACAACACCAGCAGGATCAGAGCGATCTTGATTACCCAGTGAGGAAACTGCCAGTGTCCGCGATAGATCTGAATACGTGTGATAGCAGCTGCTATTAACAGTCCGGCTAACCATATTGGCATCCAGAACAGATGTGGCAAGGTTGCCGCTGCAATCGCCACCAGTTGCCAGATCAATGCATGACGGGGAAGCCAGCTATTCATCCGCAGGCCCCACGCCAAACAGCGCTAATGCGGTCAGCACTCTGGTCAGATGTGCGCTCCCCTCGCCGGCCTGAATGTGTCGTTCAGGCAGTACCAGTCCGTACGGAATCTGACATTGATCCAACTTTATTGCCCAATAACTGAGCCTCGACAATCGAGCTTCCAGACCCAGTTCGGGCCAAAGCTCCCAACTCAGCCAGGTACCCTCCGCGACCTGATCATTGAAGCGTTTCGCATAGAGCCCCTGCCCTCTGGCATACTGTTTCCAAGCAACCTGGCGGATCGGCATACCGGGTTGATAATCAATAAAACCGGCAAACTCATCCTGACCACCCGAGCGCTCCTGTACAGCCTCGCCCTGGCCAGATACGGGCTCCAGAACCCCACCCTCGATCGGCTGAGGATACACCAGCGAACGCTGCCCTAGATCAACATAGCTCCAGGCATTAAACAACCCCAATGGGAAGCGACTCTCCACTCGCAGATACCGGGGATAGAACCAGCCTCTCCTGCCTGCAGCGCCGCTCAACTCTATATCGATCGACTCATCAGTTTCCAGAGAGATGGAACGTGGATCTCCCCCCCTGTAGCGCAGTTGAATATTGGTTTGAGAACGGCTACCTGCAGTTATCCGCAGATCAAATCGGGTAGGCGCATCGGCAAAACTGTTGATCGCCCGCAGAGATTCCAGTTGTAACCCACGCAGGTTTGCATGGGTGTGTACCATCGAAACAACCAACACAGCGGTTAATAAAAAGCAGAGCCCATAAACCAGATTATTCTCAAAATTGATCGCCAGTAGTATCAGAATGAACAGCAACAGAATCCAGCCCAGACAAGCGCTGGTAGGCAGGATATAGATATTACGTGGTTTAATCTGGGCCGGAGAGGCGGGCGGGTGCCGTCGGAGCACCCAGAGGTCACGTCTGCGCTGCCAAAGATGTTTTAACCGAGTGAGAGATTCAGCGAATAACATCCACTTGATCCAGAATCAGATCAACCAGACGCGATGTATTGAGTTCAGCCGCCTGATCTGCAGTTCGTAACCGATGTCCCAATACCGGTCCCACGAGAAGCTGTATATCTTCCGGTAACAGATGAGCACGTCCATTCAGCCAGGCTCGGGCCCGGGCAGCGCGCAACAGCGCAAGACCACCTCGTGGAGAAACTCCCTGAACAAAACGATCCGAAGTCCGTGTGAATGCGAGAATACGCTGCAGGTAATCAATCACCTCATCAGATGCATGAACACCAAGACAGGCCTCCTGTATCTCCAGCAACTGACTTCGATTTAAGGTTTGCGGCAACTTCGAGATACGTACCCGACTATCACCCTGCGCCAGAATATCACGCTCCACTTCGGCAGTTGGATATCCCAGAGAGATCCGCATCAGAAAACGATCCAACTGACTTTCCGGCAGAGGAAAGGTTCCAAACTGCGTATTAGGGTTCTGCGTCGCAATGACAAAAAATGGTTTATCGAAACGGTAGTGCTGTCCCTCAATACTGACATTACGCTCCTCCATCACCTCCAGTAGCGCCGACTGAGTTTTAGGACTGGAGCGGTTAATCTCGTCCGCGAGAAGTAGCTGTGTAAATACCGGTCCCTGATGGAAGCGAAATGTCTGAGTATCAGGATCGAAAATAGACACTCCCAGAATATCAGCGGGCAACAGATCACTGGTGAACTGGACGCGCTGATGCTCGAGTCCCAGCGTATGAGCGATCCCCTGAGCCAACGTGGTTTTACCCATCCCCGGAAGGTCTTCAAGCAGAAGATGACCATCAGCAAACAGCGTAATCAAAGCGTCCTCAATCTGAGTACGTTTTCCCATCAACAGGGTTTCAAGATTGCTTACTGTCGCCTGAGCAGCCGACAAAAGTTTTTCACTCACTCAGATTCCTCTGATCAATGCACCTAGACCACCTCAATAGCACACAATAGTGGAGATATGCAAAGACTCCGGTTCAATTAAGAGAATTGAGCCTGACTCCGTAGCCGACTTAACTTTCACAAGCATTATCCCGCTACGGTTGGTCATCCCCTGTCAGACATGTTAGCCTGCGCGCACTATGCCTTAACCGGCTTCATTCTGAGCCTTTCGCACTGTTTATCTTGGCAGAGCGTTCTATTAATTATTCAGATTACGGAGTAACTGATGCAAATCGCTGACAAAACCGTCGTATCGATCCACTACACCCTGACCAATGCTGAAGGCGAAACGCTGGACAGCTCTGTAGGACAGGAGCCTCTGGTTTACCTTCACGGTGCTCAAAACATTATTTCGGGGCTGGAAAACGCTTTGCTAGGTAAGTCTGTAGGTGACGCGCTTCAGGTTAGTGTTGAACCCTCTGAAGGTTACGGCGAACTGCGCGATGAGCTGATACAGGAGGTTGACCGCAGTGCGTTTGTTGGCGTTGAAGATATCCAGATCGGCATGCAGTTTATGGCTCAGACCCCCTGGGGTGAGCAGCCAGTGACTGTTGTCAAACTGGAAGGCGACTCTATCACGCTGGACGGCAACCACCCACTTGCTGGTCAGACGCTGAATTTCGATGTTGAAGTGGTTGAAGTGCGTGAAGCCAACGCTGAAGAGCTTGACCATGGCCATGTACACGGCGCAGGTGGTCACCACCACTAAGCACTGATACAGCTTAAACAGAAAGCCCCCGGTGTAGCGATACACCGGGGGCTTTCTTATGAAACGTAGGCAGAACAGTTAGTTGCGATCGTCCGAGGAGGCTTCGATACGGTGAATACTCAGGTCAGCACCGTTGTACTCCTCCTCCTGACTCAATCTCAGACCAACAAACATACGCATGCTGCCGTACACTACAAATGCGCCAGCTACAGCAACCAGTATTCCGGTCAGAGTTCCGATCAGTTGGGTAAAGAAACTCACGCCACCCAGTCCACCAAAGGCCTCGGTACCAAACACACCTACCGCCAGACCGCCCCAGACGCCACACACACCATGTAGCGGCCATACACCCAAAACATCATCGATCTTCAGTTTGTTTTGCGCCAGTGTGAATAACCAGATAAACAGAGCACCTGCAACGCAACCGACAATCAACGCACCGATCGGGTGAAAGATATCCGACCCCGCACAGACAGCGACTAAACCTGCAAGAGGTCCGTTATGAATAAATCCAGGGTCGTTTTTACCCAGCAGGGTGGCAATCAGAATACCGCCAACCATCGCCATCAGACTGTTTACCGCTACCAGACCCGAGATACCATCCAGCGTCTGAGCAGACATCACGTTAAAACCGAACCAACCAATACAGAGAATCCAGGCCCCAAGCGCAAGGAAAGGAATATTCGATGGCGGGAATGCGATAACGCGACCGTTACGATAGCGGCCTTTACGGGATCCGAGCAGCAGAACAGCGACGAGCGCGATCCAACCACCAACAGCATGTACCACTACAGAACCGGCAAAGTCATGAAACGCAGCGCCGAAGCTCTGCTGCAGCCAATCCTGAAAGCCTAAGTTGCCATTCCAGATCATTCCTTCATAAAACGGATAAACCAGGGCGACACAAAACGCAGCAGACACCAGCATCGGATAGAAGCGTGCACGTTCAGCCACGCCACCTGAAATGATGGCGGGTATAGCCGCAGCAAAGGTCATCAAAAAGAAAAACTTGACCAGCTCATAACCGTTGTTCTGGGCCAGCGTCTGCACATCCGCAAAAAAGGTTACGCCATACGCAATCTGGTAACCCACGAAAAAGTATACAAGCGCCGACACACCGAAGTCGGTCATGATCTTCACCAGCGCGTTAACCTGATTCTTATGGCGGACTGTCCCCACTTCAAGGAATGCAAAACCGGCATGCATTGCAAACACCATGATTGCACCCATAAGGATGAACAGCGTATTGGCGCCCTGCATAAGAGTTTCGACTGCGCTATTAACCGTGTCCACTAGCTCTCTCCTATCCGTGAAATAAGTGCACTAATATTGTGCCTAATATCCCGATAAGCACTTTTTTGATGCATGCTTAATCTAAGTCAAACCCCATGAAATCAAGAATAGTGTATAAGAAACGCCACTTATTCATTAAGTTTCATAGGGTTATGAAAAATCCCTATCTTCGGCCAGTCAACAACTAACCGAATCGGGAGAGAGCAAAGCAAACTGCGTACCAAAACAATGCACTGAAAGATTGGATTCGATCTGATCGCTCAAATTCAGTGCATTTCTTCAATCACGATGATTTATGCTGAATAAGAAAACAGCTATGTATTCGGGGATTGCGCTTGAAATCAGGATCAATCGTCTGCGCTGTAATATCCTTAATCTCAAAGGTCTCATAGAGCTCGGCATCGATCTTGAAGCGACGGTAATTATTGGAAAATATAAGTTTACCTTCGGGTGAGAGCAGAGACATCGCCCCTCTAATCAGCTTCTGGTGGTCTCGCTGAACGTCAAGCACATCTGACATCCGCTTGGAGTTTGAGAAGGTCGGGGGATCCATAAAAATCAGATCAAAACGATCACTTTTGGGGCGTTCCAGCCAGCGGATGCAATCCTCCTGAATGAACTGGTGCTCCTTGCCTGTGAATCCATTCAGTGCAAAGTTACGCTTGGCCCAGTCCAGATAGGTCGCAGACATATCCACGCTGGTCGTTGAGCGTGCACCGCCTCTGGCCGCATGTACGCTTGCCGTTGCGGTATAGCAGAACAGGTTAAGATAACGCGCACCTTTGGCACTCTGTTGAATCAGCTTCCTTACCGGACGATGATCAAGAAAAAGCCCGGTATCCAGAAAATCCCGAAGATTAACCTCAAGATCGCAACCGTACTCGTTTATTCTGTGCGTCTGCCCCTGATCGGACTGGCGCTGATACTGACTGGTGCCCTGCTGGCGTTTTCGCTGTTTCAGCGTGATCGCATCAGTACCCACTTCAAACACACGGGCAACCACGTTGATCGCATCCTGAAGACGCTTAAACGCTTTAACGCTATCAACGTTGGCCGGTGGCGCATACTCCTGAATGACAAACTGATCAGCATAGCAATCGATCGCTACTGCATATTCCGGGATATCTGCGTCATAGGCGCGATAAGCCTGTACCCCTTCACGCTTAACCCAGCGTGATAAGGCTTTAACATTTTTGCGCAGACGGTTTTCCAGCATCTGAGCACCCTCTGACTGATACCCATCACCAGTATTCGCTACGATACTCGCTTCGTCTGTATCAGACTCTGACACCTCTTCCGGCTGAGTTTCGACGCGCTGATAAACTGTAAACAGCAGCAACTGACTTGCCAGAGGACCATTAAACAGCCGATAGATCTTGTCGGCCTTCAGACCTGTTAACTTACAGAGGTCAGGATTAGAGGTAAAAATACCCGCTTTCCAACCGGCAAATTCGCGCTTCAGTAGGTCGCCCAGCTCCTTATAGAGAAAACGCAGCGTTGAAACCTCACCGAGACGTTCACCATAGGGCGGGTTGGTAATCAGCAATCCGCTGCTATCCTCGTCCGATTTAAGCGGATTGCGGACCATCGATAGATCAGCACGGTTAAACTGAATAGCATCAGACAACCCCAGAACTTCGGTATTATCGGCTGCACTTTCGAGCACTTTCGCGTCCGCATCAAAACCATAGAAACGCGCATTCAGACGTTGCAGCCCCTGTTCACGACGCTCAACCGCCTCCGCACGCAGCGCATTCCAGGTTGTTGGCTGGTTTTGTAACCAGCGATCAAATCCATAAGATTTTCGCAACAGTCCGGGGGCAATATCAGCACTGATCATCACCGCTTCAGTGAGCAGAGTACCTGAACCACACATGGGATCGACCAGCACATTCGGTGCGTTTTCTGTTCCCCAACCAGCCCGAATTAACAGCGCTGCGGCCAGGTTTTCCTTCATTGGGGCCGCACCGGTCTGCTGACGATAACCGCGTCGATGCAAACTTTCACCCGACAGATCGATAGCAATCTGAGCCTTATCCCGTCTCAGATGAACATTGACTCTCAGGTCAGGACGGCGCTTGTCTACCGACGGGCGGGAACCCGTCTGTTCACGCACTGAATCGACTATCGCATCTTTTACTTTGAGCGCGCCAAAGTGAGTATTATTAATAGCCGGATTCTTACCGTTAAAGTCTACTGTCAGGGTTCCACCTGAACGCAGGTGTTGCAACCAGGAGATCGCTTTTACGCCGTCATACAACTGGTCGGCGCTGGTTGCATCTACCTGTCCCAGTAGCAGTAACACCCGGTTCGCCAAACGTGACCACAGGCAGGTCCGATAGGCAAACTCGAGCTCAGCTTCAACCTCAACTCCCGCCTGGGTTTGCTTTAGCCGCTGAGCACCAAATCCTTTCAGCTCATCTTCAAGTAAGGCTTCGAGCCCTTTGGGACAGGTAATAAAAAATTGCATAGATGACGACTCACACTCGTTTATAACGATGATTGACCTTGAATTATTTTCATAATTTAACTCAACGGCCAACAGGCTAAATAAGCTCATGAAATCCGGTTATTTTTGCTGATGCGCTAACCAAATTTCTATTACGAAATGATTACAAATAGGTTATTTAAATTATTCGTAACCACAGATTTGGGATAAACATTAACTCAGTGTTCAGCAATCTGAACCACCGCCAAAGGTAAGTCAATTTGACCTACCGGCACCAATACACAGTAAAAAGAGGCGTTGTGTATGCGAAAACAGAAACGAGACCGTTCTTCTACTTTGTATAAACGCGGTTTTTCCGCAGGTTTGGCAGGCAAATCCCAAACGGACTGCCCTGTTTCTTCTATCGATCTGCGCAGTCACTGGATGAGTGGCTGGCGAGAGGGTCGGGACGCGCACTGGAGCGGTATGTCCGGTGTTTCAGCAATACAAGCCAACCCTGCACTTCACTAGGTTAAGCTTCTAAACGGCTCCCACATTCGGCGGGAGCCGCCATCGCAAAAAGTTCTGCTGTTTTTACCCTATGCGCTCGCGAATCGCTTCCACCGACTCCCGAATCAGTTTTGGCCCCTGATAGATAAACCCGGTATAGAGCTGAACCAGACTCGCGCCTGCATCGATCTTCTCCGCAGCATCAAACCCTTCAGTAATACCGCCCACGCCGATAATCGGCAGCGCTCCATCGAGCTCACGTGACAACAGACTTATCGTGCGAGTAGACAGATTACGCACTGGCGCACCACTTAAACCACCCGTTTCAGATGCCAGCGTCGAGTCCTCAACACCTTCACGTCCAATCGTTGTATTGGTCGCAATTACTGCATCCATCTCGTAACCCTTCAGCGTTTCAGCAGTCGCGACAATTTCTGCTTCACTCATATCAGGTGCAATTTTTACCGCGATAGGCACATAACGCCCATGAATTCCGGCCAGACGCGCCTGCTCGGTTTTGAGTGCGTCGAGAAGTTTTGGCAGGGAATCCCCCTGCTGCAGCTCCCGCAGACCGGGTGTATTTGGTGACGAGATATTAACGGTTACATAGCTGGCATAGGGGTACACCTTACGCAGGCATAACAGATAATCATCAGCTGCCTGCTCGTTTGGCGTGTCCTTGTTTTTTCCGATATTGATGCCCAGCACACCCTCAAAGGCACTGCGTTCAACATTCTGAATCAGGTTATCAACCCCCAGATTATTGAAACCCATCCGGTTGATAATCGCCATATGCTCGGGAATGCGAAAGATTCTGGGCTTTGGATTACCTGGCTGCGGCCGGGGTGTAACAGTACCCACCTCTATAAAGCCGAACCCCATCGCCGATAGACCTTCGATAGCCCCCGCGTTTTTATCCAGACCTGCGGCCAATCCGACCGGATTTGGGAAGCGAATACCCATCACTTTAACCGGAGCATCCACCTTACGAGCCCCCATTAACCGAGGCAAACCCAGATCTGCAGCCAGATTCATGCTATTCAGGGCCAGATCATGGGATCTCTCAGGATCCATTCGGAACATCAGTGAGCGAGCGATATCGTAGAGCATCTCAAATCCGTGGTTATTTAGCGGTCGCGAGATTATACAGAGCGGAGGGAACCATTGACAGCAGACGGCTCTTCAGGCTCGTTACGTGAGCTTTTCAATCGTCTGAAACTGCCCCTTATCATCAAAACGTATACGAAAGCGCCCCCGAATACCCTGGCGGGTAACAAAACGCTGCAGAATTCCAGCTGGAAATTGAACCCGCCTGCCATCTATGCTGTATGCAAGTACCGTTTTCGCCTGTCCTCGATAGACACGCAGAAACTCATCTTCAGATATGTGGAGGTCAACAACTATCTGTTTCAAATCAAAAAACCCAGTGAACGTTGCACCAAAACCGTAGCTAACGAATAATTGTAACTGTTTTCTCTAAATTTCAGGATCCCAGCTTATGCAGAAATTATTGGCCGTACTATTAATGCTCACAAGTCTGAGTGTGTCGGCCTCCCTTTCTGTAACAACCTCACAGAACCAAATAGTTATCGGTGAACAGTTAACCGTTGAGATCGAGACCAACCGGGCAACCGACAGCACACCAAATCTAAGCCAGCTTAGTCAGGAGTTTTCGGTGCTTAGTCTGGAACGAATGCTACTCGGACAGGCAAACCGGGATCATACCGAATATCGTACGCGCTGGTATCTCAAGCTAAAACCGCGAAAGGCTGGCCAACTGACAATCCCCTCACTGAATATCGATGGTGAACTGTCTGAACCTTTGATAATTCAAGTCAAAGCCGACAGTCAACAGCCGGTTATTATAGCCAGACAACTGCTGACATCCCCTCCCGTTTACAAAGATCAGGCGCTTCTTATCGATCTGGAGTTTTCACAGCAAAATCCTTTTCCTGACGCAGCACAGATCAGGATAGAGCAAGCCTCCAGCTATCAGTTCAGGACGCTGACACCGCTGACTGTTACGCAACAGAACGAACACTGGATTGCAAACCAACGTATCGCTGTCTACTTCAACGAAACCGGTACTCTGGCCACACCTCAGGTTGAACTGTTAACCCCTCAGGGCGCTGTTCTGTCGGATATTTCACCCGAGATAATCGAAGTATTACCGCCCGCCTATCAAACCCGGAACGGCGGTTGGTTACCTGCAGAGCAGCTTAAACTTGAAGACAGCTGGAATCAGTTACATCGAACCGCCGCAGGCGATCAACTGACCCGAGAGATAACACTGATCGCGACGGGGCCTCTCCCAATCCAACTCCCAGAGTTTCCCCTGCCAGAACAGTTTCGACGTATAAAATCCGAGCTTAACGAAAATCAGGATGCTTTTGGTGTAACCAGCAGTCGCACCGAGATCTGGGAGATCGATACAGCCAACCAGGCAAGCCTGCAGACCGAGTCCGTTGAATTTCCCTGGTGGGACACCAAAGCTCAGCAAACGCGGGTATTAACCATACCGGCACGTAGCCTGACCTTTGATTATGTAGCCGCTAGCGATGAACCTGTATCTCAGCCACTGTTAAGTAACACTCAGATTTTGCTGCTTACCGGTTTTGCCGGGCTCAGCACCTTTATTGCTGCTATTACACTCGCTTTATATATTCAGCGGACAAGGCTCTTGAGCAGACGGAACCGGATGCTCGACCAGGATCTGAAGCAGACTCAGTACGAATTGAACGAACATCACCTGTTCCTGTCGCTGATGCAGGCATGTGAGCGCAATCATGCCAAAGAAAGTGAACAGCTTCTGTTAAGCTGGATTCCGTACGTCTGGCCGGAAACAGCCCCGGAATCGCTTGATAGTCTCTGTCTCGATTCCGGAGAAGCCCAACTCAATCTGCTACTTTTCCAACTGATTGAGCACCTTAGCCATCCGCAAGAGACTGACTGGGATGGGAGTGCGCTGTCCAGTTTCCTTAAAACACTAAGACGACGCTATATTACCGGTCCATCATATCAAAACGATGTTTCTGATCAGGGAGAGATGCCGTGAACGACTATCGCAGCCACAACCTGCTAATGAGGCTGGTCGGCATGGTCGGCGTCGACAACAGAGAAAATGATAGGGCTCAACTCTGGGGACGAAGACTGGAGTGGCCGCTAATTCTGGTCGCGTTCTGGATCCTGATCGACTGGTACCATCGCGAAACAGGAATCGACCGTACGGGTACTCTCCTTGAGTTCAGCGACTGGATTATCTGGGGTTTCTTTCTATTCGAACTCACCCTGATGCTCTATATTGTGGACCGACCGCTCCGCTATCTACGTGGGAACTGGCTGAGTCTGATAATCGTTCTGGCCGGAGTACCACTGACCATCAATGCGCTCCCTTTTATCACCACCGGTGCGCTCAGAGCACTGCGATTACTACTATTTATAAGCATACTGGTCCGCGTTTCCAGTCACCTCAGATCAGTACTCGCACGCCACAATCTGGGTATTACGCTGATAGTTGCACTGGGTTTTATGATTCTCGCGGCCTTCCTGATCTCCGGGCTTGATCCTGCCTTCGAAAATCCGGTTGATGGCTTCTGGTGGGCCTGGGTAACGATGACTACTGTCGGTTACGGGGATCTGGTACCAACCACACTCGAAGGCCGTATCGTGGGTATGGTGCTGATTCTGGTCGGTATCGCTATCTTCTCTCTGTTAACCGCGAGCTTCTCGGTATTCTTTATTGAGAAGGATGAACAGGAGATGGTGGACCGGGAGGAGGATAACATCCGCCGTATCCAGCTTCTCGAAGCGCGCCTTGAGCGTATCGAAAAACATCTTGAAACAGCAGTTACCACGCTTGATCGTATGGAAACCTTACAGGCAAGCGCACGGCTGCCCCTGAGTAAAAAGCAGACCACTCCAGTTCCTGAAGACGACTCTGAAGAGACCGAAGACCCGACTCAACTAAAACGCAGATAATGCAGTGGACATAGCTTCAGCGAGCGCCGGATAGTCGAATTCGAATCCTGATTTCAGTAGCCTGTCGGGCTTTACCGCGAGACCTTCAGTGAGCAGGGCGCTCGCTTCATTGCCCAGTATCGCGCGTACGCCCAGCGCTGGCATCGGCACCCATACCGGTCGTCCCAGCGCCTTACCCAGTTCTCTGACAAACTCACGATTACGTACCGGATTTGGCGCAGTCAGATTAAACACACCTGTAAGTAACTCAGTATCAAGCAGGTACAGAATTGCTCTGACCTGATCATTCAGATGGATCCAGGACATCCACTGCTCCCCGCCAGCGATAGGCCCTCCCACTCCCAGAGAGAAAGGTAATCGCATCCTGGCAAGCGCACCACCAGCACCGAGTACAATCCCGGTTCGAATAACCACAACCCGAACACCTTGCCTCTCGGCCTGAAGCGCAGCATCTTCCCAAGTAGCACAAAGATTATGAGAAAAATCGGTCAGCACCGCTTCTGAGTTTTCGGTAACTGGCTTATCCAGTGTCGCCGCACCATAAAAACCTACAGCCGATCCGCTTATCAACACCTCCGGTTTGTGCCGCTGAGTTTCTATCCATGAGATGAGTGATTGCGTCGGCGCCACACGACTATCCATCAATAAGCGCTTGCGCCCCTCCGTCCAGCGTCTATCTGCAATTGGAGCACCCGCAAGATTAATAACTGCATCGACCTCAGGACACTGATCAAGGCTCAGGAGAGGCGTTACTCTTTTATCTTCCAACCGACTCTTATGAAGCCAGGCATAGACCTGATCCCCCCGACTCAGTAGTTGTTCGACCAACGCGCGGCCGATAAATCCTGTCGCACCGGTAACCAGTATTTTCATAGCGTTCTCCGAATAAATTCAGACCGGTTTTCCATGGCAGTCTTCCTAAGACTATACCCTTTTGCTGAAAATGTTAGATTGATCGATGCAACCGGCGGGTATAGAGTCGGGTCTACAGAGTTAACAACGGGATAACAGATGTTTACGGGTATTGTTCAGGGCACTGCCGATGTTATTGCACTTGAGCCCTCCGACCAGTTCATGAGAATTCAACTCAGGTTACCAGCCGATGCGATTTCCAACCTTGCGACCGGTGCCAGTATCGCCCTTAATGGCACCTGTCTGACAATCTCCGCATTTGACCAGGATCGGGTCAGTTTTGATGCCATAGCATCAACCCTGTCAGTAACCAATCTTGGCCGGCTTCAGGTGGGAGATAAGGTCAATTTTGAACGTGCGGCACGCATCGGAGATGAGATTGGTGGCCACCTGATGTCGGGACATATCTGCGACCAGATAACGATCAGAGCGATTGCAAAAACAGAAACCAACTGCAGAATCGAGTTTGACCGCCCTAAAAAGTGGCGTCCCTATCTTCTCGACAAAGGGTTTGTAGGACTGAACGGCTGCAGCCTGACGATGACCGGAATCACCGATGAAAGCTTCTCGGTCTGGCTGATTCCTGAAACACTTGAGCGCACACTCTTCGGTGGCGCTCAGGTTGGAGATAGGGTTAATCTGGAGATTGATCCCCAGACTCAGGCAATTGTTGACACGGTAGAGCGATACCTCGCCGATCGCGGTTAGGGGACTTATTCGCAGGTTCCTTAGCTATACAGCCCCTCATCAAAGGGATCGAGGGGCTGACTCAGCATCGCATCATCGCGAAAAAACAGCACCTTCCCTTCAAACTTCAGCCCTTTGCTGTTGAACCAGCGTTCAGCTTCCTCTCTACCCTCTTCGACGCCATTAACGGCCATCCAGGCAACAAGGACGCGGTAGAAATAGAGACCAAAGAGCGCGGCACTGGCCCCCAGAAAGAAGTCTGACGCGAGTGCAAACAGCAGCATAATCAGCGCTGCAATCCACACTTTTGAACTGCGGGCTGCTTTCAGTTGTCGATTCTCTTCGCCATACTGATCAAGATAGCGCAGGTAGCGACGATAATTCTGCTGCAGATCAAAGCGCAGCGATGACTCAATGCGACGTTGTTCCATAATGAACTAACCTATACCAAACTCTTACTGACCACTTCATACACGTCCGGCGAAAGATCGGGTGTATCCATCACGCTCTGAAGGGCACTCTTCATTTTAACTTGCTTATCCACAGGATAACGCTTCCAGCGTGTCAGCGGTGTCAGCATCCGGGACGCTATCTGAGGATTCTGCTTGTTAAGTCGAACAATCCAGGCCGCAAGATAGTCGTATCCCGAACCATCTTCAGCGTGGAACTGCAGTGGGTTAGCGCTGGCAAAGGCCGCCACCAGACTACGCAGTTTATTGGGATTTTTCGCATCAAACAGTGGGTCGGACTCCAGTGTTTTAACCCGGGCAAGGGCACCGTCACGACTATCGGTTGCCTGCAGTGAGAACCAGCTGTTCATCACCAGCGATTCGTCCTTCCACCGCTCTCTGAAACTAGCCAGCGCTGCTTCAGCATCAGCTGTAAAGTCTGAGTGGACCAGACAGCTCAGCGCGCCCTGCTGATCGGTCATATTGTCCGCCTGATTGAACTGCTCAGTGGCAAAGACCACATACTCCGCCTTGTTGGTCGCAAGCAGATAGGACAATGCCAGGTTCTTCAGGCTACGCTCTGCGATCTGGTCAGCCGTCGGGAGGTAGGCCTGCGCACGATTAACGCGCTGATACACCTGCAGCCATTCATCTTCCAGCGCAGAGGCCAGTGCTCTTCTCATCGCCTGACGCGTACCATGGATCGCCTCTACCTCAATCACCTCAGCCAGCTCACTCAGATAAGCTTCGGATGGCAGGGTGACAAACTTGGCCAGCATCGCCGGATCAATATCCTCTGCAGTTAACAGCAATCTCCAGGTATCGACCAGTATCTGTGGCAATTTAACCGATTCGGCATTGGTTGCGACGCCCTGCTGCAGCAGGCGCACCAGATAGCGCTGCCCGGCCTCCCAGCGGTTAAATCCGTCAGTATCGTGCTGCAGAAGGTGTAACAACTCTGCATCCTGATAGTCGAAGTCCAGTTTAACCGGTGCAGAAAACCCTCTGAGTAGCGAAGGAACCGGCTTTTCGCTGAAACCGTCAAAACTGAACTGCTCTTCGGACTCAGTCAGCTCCAGCACTCCAGCGTTAACCTCCTGCCCTGACGCATCGATCAGTCCAAACTGCACCGGAATATGGAAGGGTAATTTCTCTGCCTGCCCCGGCGTTGCCGGGCAGCTTTGAATAAAGGTCAGACTATATCGCCCGCTTTGCGCATCCCAGCGTTCGCTAACATCGACTCTCGGCGTACCCGCCTGTTCATACCAGCGTTTAAACTGAGTCAGATCACGCCCTGATGCGCTCTCCATCGCTGCGACAAAATGATCCGTGGTGACCGCCTGGCCATCATGCCGCTCAAAATAGAGATCAGATCCCTTACGAAACAGCTCTTCACCAAGCAGGTGATGAATCATACGCACCACTTCTGCGCCCTTTTCATAGACAGTCAGGGTGTAGAAGTTGGAGATCTCAATAAACGAACTGGGGCGTACCGGATGTGCCATCGGGCCTGCATCCTCAGCAAACTGAGCCGTACGAAGCAGAGTAACATCCTCAATACGTTTAACCGTACGTGAGTTCATATCAGCCGAGAACTCAGCATCGCGAAATACGGTAAAGCCCTCTTTCAGGCTCAACTGGAACCAGTCGCGGCAGGTCACACGGTTACCCGACCAGTTGTGGAAATACTCATGGGCAACGACTGCTTCAACGCGCTGAAATGCGGAGTCACTGGTTGTTTCAGGGCTTGCCAGCACGCAGCTGGTATTAAAGATATTGAGCCCTTTGTTCTCCATTGCCCCCATATTGAAGAAGTCGACAGCGACGATCATAAAGATATCCAGATCGTACTCACGTCCGTACACCTCTTCGTCCCAACGCATGGCACGCTTCAGCGAGTCCATCGCATAGGAGAGCTTGTCGTGATCCTTGGGCTCAGCATAGATCTCAAGTCTCACGTCCCGTCCTGACTGGGTCGTAAAACTGTCTTTAATGCAGTTCAGATCACCGGCAACCAGCGCAAACAGATAAGCAGGCTTAGGATGCGGATCACGCCATGTAACCCAGTGACGCCCCTCTTCGGTTTCGCCCCGCGCTATCGCATTACCATTAGACAACAACACCGGATAACGCTTTTTATCCGCGACGATGGTGGTCTCAAACAGCGACATCACATCGGGGCGGTCAGGATAGAAGGTGATGCGCCGGAACCCCTCAGCCTCACACTGGGTACAGAAAACGCCGTCAGATTTATACAGCCCCTCCAGTGCGGTGTTTAGCTGAGGCTCAATCCGGGTCAGCATCGCCAGTTCAAACTGATCAGGAATACCCGAGATCCGCAGCTCTTCATCGGTGCGGATATAATCGGACTCATTCAGTGACTGGTCATTGATACAGATGCGGCGTAGCTCAACACTCGCATGTCCATTCAGGATAAGCGGCGCATTTTTTTTCTCGATGCTGGCCGGGTTACGGCGCACACTCAGTCGAGTAGATACCAGTGTTTCATCTTCATCCAGTTCAAACCTGAGGCTTACCTGATCGATCAGATAGGTAGGGACACGATAATCTTTCAAGTAAATCGTTTTTGGCTGACCATCCCGCACTTGCAGACACTCCATTAGGCGAAGAAGTTAACGTTGTAGGCTCCGAATTTACGCAAGTTGATCACCCCGGTGTCGAGCATCAGGTACTGTCCTTTGATTCCCTGTAACACACCTTCAACGACAGGATCTTTATCCAGATTCAGACTCACGACTTTAGTCGGATACATAGTCACAGGGTACCTGATTTCAAGCGGTTCAGCATCTACAAAACGGATAGAATCCTCGCCTTGCTCAGCAACCAGCCGATTCAGCGCGGCTCTACACAGGTCAATCAACCGGTCCCTTTCAGCCTTAAGGTCCAGCCAATCAGCCTGCCCCTTCAGCATTGCACGCCAGTTCGTCTTATCTGACACCTGATCCGCAAAAATCCGCTCTACAAGACCCGACTGGAGCCGTGTTTGCACCTCCATGATGGGCAACGCCTGCACTGCCCCCTGATCAATCCAGCGAGTAGGAACCTGCTCACCCCGTGTGATCCCAACCTTCAGTCCACTTGAGTTTGCCAGATAAACGACATGCGGCTGAAAACAGTTACGCTTACCCCACTCCTCATCACGACAGGTCCCCTCAGCAAAGTGACAGGTCTCTGGCTTTACGATACAGCTGTCGCACTGAGGCAGCTTTTTGAAGCAGGGGTAACAAAATCCCTGACCAAAACTCTTATTGGTTTTGCGATCACAGTGTAGGCAATTGATTGCACCGGTATATTCAAGGCGGATTGTACGTCCCAGATATTCGTTAAGCA
>JBFEXW010000020.1:0-16656 GCA_041562495.1 Marinobacterium sp.
GAGAGAGCCGGCATGAAGTGGACCCGTAGGGGAAGGTGCGAAACGACCGCGATATCGCATCTGAACTGACTGTAGCAGAATACTGCTACAGTCCTTTCATATTAGCTGTTAGCTACCGATCTGCTTCTCTTTGATCTCTGCAAGGGTTTTGCAGTCGATACAGAGTGTTGCGGTAGGGCGGGCTTCAAGACGGCGGATGCCGATCTCAACTCCGCAGGCATCACAGAAGCCATAATCATCTTCATCAAGACGCTCTATCGCTTCATCGATTTTACGGATCAGTTTGCGTTCACGGTCACGGGTGCGAAGTTCTAGGCTGAACTCCTCCTCCTGACTTGCACGATCACTCGGATCAGCAAAGTTTGTTGCTTCCTCTTTAAGATGGCTGATGGTCATATCGACCTCTTCCATCAGTTGGCGCTTCCATTCGAGGAGTATTTTCCGAAAATGCTCTCGCTGAGCATCATTCATATACTCTTCGGATTCATCGATCACATAGGGCGCAATATGAGAAAACTGGTGGGCGGCACTTGTTGGCATAGTCTCTGCCTCATGTTTTTGTAGTTCGCAGTTTCAGTGCGATGCTACGATACTGTACTGTTAGGTAATTCAATAAAGGCGGTGAAATTAACAGATGACTCGATTTTAGGCTAGTCCTTAATCGTCCTGTTGTGAAACTATCCTGATGAACAGGGTGCTATTAGTGTTATACAGGCATCCAACCCGATTAATCAATTGGCTGGAACAGAGGTGGTGATGTCAGTCCAGTGGACAGCCCGAGCGCGGGAGATCGAGTCCTTTAAGGTAATGGACCTGTTAAAGCGGGCGCAGGAGCTCAGCGATGCGGGTCGGGATATTGTACATTTGGGCGCAGGTGAGCCCGATTTTGGCGCGGCTCCCTCGGTTGTTGAAGCTGCTAAGCGTGCACTTGACGAGGTGCGTCTGGGCTACACGCCAACTGGTGGAATCTGGCCGCTTCGGGAAAAAATAGCGCAGTTTCATTATCAGCGATATGGTCAGCGGATCGATCCGGCACAGGTGCTGGTTACCGCAGGTGCATCTGCAGGTTTGTTGTTGTCGATTACGTTGCTGGTTGAGCAGGGGAAACATCTGCTGATGGCAGATCCGGGATACCCCTGCAATCGTCAGTTCTTACGTGCGGTTGAAGCGGGTGCATTTTCCATTCCTGTCAGTAGTGAACAAAATTTTCAGTTAGATCGCGATCTTGTTCGTAACAACTGGAGTGAGAATACGGCAGGTGTGCTGATCGCATCACCCGCTAATCCAACCGGGGCGGTTTTGTCTGCCGATGCAATTAAAGGGATCGCTGAGGAGACGCGTCAGCAGGGCGGAGCCTTGATCGTTGATGAGATCTATCACGGACTAACCTATGACGTTAATACCACTTCGGCGATCGGCATAGATCCCAATGCGGTTGTGATCAACTCCTTCTCCAAATATTTCGGCATGACTGGCTGGCGATTGGGCTGGATGGTCTCATCCGTTGAAGCGATCGCTGAGATGGAGAAGATTGCGCAGAATCTGTTTATCTCGGCTCCGACGTTATCTCAGTATGCAGCGCTGAGTGCGTTTGAGCCTGAAGCGATTGAAGTGTTTGAAGCGCGAAAACAGGAGCTGCGTGAGCGTCGGGATCTGTTGCTTGAAGGACTTCTTGAGCTGGGGTTCAAGGTGCCCCGTGTTCCTGAAGGGGCATTTTATATCTATGCGGATGCCAGTGAGTTAACCAGCGATAGCTTTGCCTGGTGCTGGCGTTTGCTGGAGGACGCTGGAGTGGTCGCGACTCCGGGCGCTGATTTTGGCTGTAACCATGCGGAGCAGTTTGTGCGCTTTGCTTATACCACTTCAAAACAGAATATAGCTCTGGCATTGGAACGTATCGGTCAGTTTGTTAAGTCTGAGAGCTAGACGTTTGCAGCAGAATCTTTTCGTCTGTCAGTCTGACCTCTACCGGATCGAGACTCTGCCCTGTGCAGGGTCCCGCGATGCACTCGCCGGTATCCAACGTGAACAGAGCGCCGTGGGTCGAGCACTGGATAAACTGCTTCTCGTAATCGAGAAACTTATCGGGTTGCCACTCCAGAGGGATACCGCGGTGCGGGCAGTGGTTTCTGTACGCAAACACCTGTGTATCTTTTCTAATCAATATGAACTTCTGGCCGTCAAGCTCAATGCCTTTGGCGCCGGCCTCTGGCAGATCATTAATTCTGGCAACCTCAACAAACATCATCTAAATGACTCAACTAACCTGTTTGGGGTGAACACTATAGCTGTGCCAGTGAACTATTCAAATCGGGGCGCTAGTCATGCGTAGTCTGCAGATTATGCTGTTAAGTCTTCTTCTGCTGCTGTTGTTCGGCTGGAATCTGACTATCGGTGAAGTGTCTCTGGCAGGAGGTCTCTGGCCTGGAAGTGATTCGCTTGCGAGTCAGGTATTCTGGCAGTTACGCATGCCCAGGGCGTTGGTTGCGCTGTTAAGTGGAGTGCTGCTTGCGGTCACTGGAGCCTCAGCACAGACGCTGTTCAGAAACCCGTTGGCTGACCCCTCGTTAATCGGCGTTGCCGCGGGTGCGGCTTTAGCGGCTGTGGCGCTGCGGGTTCTGGGTGCCGGATGGCTGGAAAACTGGGTTGGTGGGCAGTCACTCCTTCTGCCAATCGCAAGCTTTATGGGCGGCTGTCTGGTTACGCTTTTGGTTATGCGTATGGCACAGGGTTATCAAAGTGTCTCCATGACCAGTATCCTTTTGGTTGGAATGGCAATTAATGCGATCGCAACAGCACTGATCGGCGCCTTGAAATATGTGGCGGATGATCGTGCTCTCAGGGATGCAACCTACTGGATGCTGGGGCAGTTCTCTCAGTCTAACTGGTGGCAGGTAGGTGTTCTCTCGGTACTGGCTGTGGTTGTTCTGGGTATGTTGATAGGTTCAGCTCCGCAACTCAATATCTGGTTGCTGGGACAGGCGCAGGCACAGCTTCTGGGGATTAATCTTAATCGACTCAAGTGGTTACAGGTGCTACTGACAACGCTTGGCGTAGCGGCTGTTGTTGCATTCGCGGGGTTGATCGGGTTTGTTGGACTGATGGTGCCGCATCTGGTCAGGCTCTGGACCGGGCCTGATAATCGACTGCTGCTTCCTCAGGCTGCGCTGGTTGGTGGCTGTCTGATGCTTGTAGCAGATGGTCTGGCGCGATTGGTGATTGCACCTTCGGAGCTTCCGGTTGGTGTACTGACAGCGCTCGCGGGCGGCCCTTTTTTCTTACTGTTACTTCATCTTCGTTATAGGGCGGCTGGCCATGCTTAGTGTATCTCATCTTTTTCTGGAGTCGCGTCTGAACGTTGCTGAACTGAAGTTGCATGCGGGTGAGATATATCTGGTGCTGGGTTCAAATGGTGCGGGGAAATCGACGCTTCTTTCAGTGCTCGCAGGGTTGGAAACGATAGAGGGAGCACAGATTGAGTTTACCGAATGTTCTCTGTCTGGTATGTCGGTTGATAAGCGGGCTGAAGTGTTGGCGGTTCTCACGCAGCAGCAGGCGATGAGCTTTGAGTTTACTGTCAGAGAAATAGTTCTGATGGGAGCGTATCCTTTGCATCTGACTGATAGGCAGCAGCAGGAGCGTCTGGAGTTTCTTGCTGAACGCCTCACTCTTACACCGCTTCTGGACCGGAACTATCTGACTCTGTCTCGTGGTGAAAAACAGCGAGTGCAGGTGGCGCGTGTTTTGATGCAGCGTTCTGTTCAGCCCGGACTGATCTTTATGGATGAGCCGTTAACAGCCCTTGATTTGCGACAGAAACTGCAGGTTATGCAACTGCTGAAAGAGATCAAATCAGAAGGGCATACTCTCCTGCTGGTGGTTCACGATCTGAATCTGGCTGCGGAATTTGGTGATAGTTTTCTGCTCATGAAGCAGGGGCAGATAATTGCGCGCGGTGATGCTGATCAGGTGCTTAATGAGCAACAGCTCAGCGCGTTGTACGAAACTCGGGTGGAGCGTATCGCCAGTCCGGCGGGGCCGCCTCAGTTCAGGGCCGTTGGCAACATATCCTGATCGCCCAGATAGGCGAGCACTCTGTCCAGAGAGTCTGGCAGACTGGTATCAACACTGACAGCCATCTCAAGCTCCTCAGTGGTAAGCGGATTTTGTGACGCGCGTTGAGCAAGCATCACCTGATCATCTGCATCAGAGGGGTCTTTATTAAGCTCTTTACGCAGCGCGAGACGTTCGAGGATCAAACTCTCAGGTGCGTTGCAGGATAGCAGGCGAACTGGTCTGCCAAGTTTATTAGCCAGCTCAATAAAGTGGCGGCGGGTTCGCTCTCTGATAAAAGTGGCATCCAGTATCACAGTCTGTCCGGACCTTAGCAGGCAATCAGCAACCTCAGAAAGCTTCAGGAAGGTGCGGGTGTTCATGTCAGAGCCGTAGAGTTCAACGATCTCCCCTTTCAGAGATGCTTCTCTATAGATCTTTTTACGCTCTATATCGGATCGGACTCTGACACCGCCGATTCGCTGGGCTAACTCTGAGGATAGATAGGATTTTCCTGAACCACTGATGCCATGCATCATGATCAGTTCTGGGATGGGGGGCTGGGTATAAACTTCGGTCAGTGACAAATAGTGTTTAAATGCTGGGTAATCAGGTTTCTCACCGAGCATAGCGACTTTGGCACGCACCATCGCTCTGTGTGCTTTGTAAGAGGGGAGAAGCTTTAAGCCCTCATAGTCGCCGGTTATCTCCAGATAATGGTTCAGGCAGCGGTTGGCCCAACGGTACTGGCCGTTAGCCTCAAGGTCCATCAACAGGAAAGCGAGATCCTGAATGCGATCGATCCAGCGAAACTCTTTATTGAACTCAATACAGTCGAAGACCAGCAGCCGGCCTTCGTCAAGCGTGATGTTACCCAGATGAAGATCGCCATGGCACTCCCGAACAAAACCGGTTTTCTTACGCGTCGCCATCAGTTCGGAGAGCTCTGAAAAACGCTGTTTCGCCAGATCCCATAAATGATTCAGACGATCAGTGTCGGCTTCATCAAGCAGGGTGCGGTCGATATGGCGATAGTTGTCTTCAACAACCTCTGCAATTGCTTCCGGTGCGCCCCAGGGGCTGCCAGGCGCTACGATGGGGGCTGCCAGATGGAATTCGGCGATCTGCTCTGATAGCTGATCCAGCCATTCTGGATTAAATTTGTGTTTCTCAAGCAGTTCCGAGAGCAGCTGTCCGCTTTCAAACTGCCGCAGGCGAACGGCATACTCGATAGGCTCGTCACATTCAGTTACCTGCGGAGCGGATTCAGGGCCAGCAATAGTGACGACATCCAGATAGAGATCGGATGACATTCGCTGATTTAGGCGAACCTCCTCCTCACAATAGAACTTTCTCTGCTCGAGTGTAGTAAAATCGAGAAATCCAAAGTTAACCGGCTTCTTTATTTTGTAAACGTACGTCCCCGTTTTGATCAACCAGGCGATATGTGTCTCTATCACGCTTAACTTGCTAATTTTGTGAGGGAAACAGTCGGAGTTAAGTAGGTTGTTTACCAGTGTTGATTCCATAGGGGAAGTAGGTGTCGAATGATCGAAGAAGCGAGATTATATAGAGAAGATGACAAAAAAGAGAGCGAAACGGGGTAGCCCTCGTACCACGACACGAAACCCCGGAGGTAAAAAACGCTCCTGGCGCTCGGCGATTTTTATTTTTTTTGCGAAGCTGAGTCTGGTTGTGATCGCGATCAGTGCGGCGGGTCTGGTTTATCTGGATGCGCAGATTCGAGAGAAATTTGAAGGTAAGCGCTGGGCGATTCCGGCTAAGGTTTATGCCCGACCGCTGGAACTTTATCCTGGGCTTCATCTGAGCCAGGCGGCATTGAAAGTGGAGTTGCAGGGTCTGGGGTATAAGCTCGGTAGTCGCGCGAGTCGTCCAGGTTCTGCTACCTGGGGTAATGGTCGTGCGGATCTGTATACGCGCGGATTTGATTTTCCGGAAGGGGTTGAGCCTTCGCAACGACTCAGTCTGCAATTTCAGCAGGGGCAGTTGTCCAGTATCCGCAATGAGTCGGGGCGTTCAGTGGCACTGGCCCGGCTGGAGCCGATACTGATTGGCGGCATCTATCCGGGTGATCATGAAGATCGTGAGCTGGTGCGGTTGCAGGATGTCCCTAAGCTTCTGCCAACAGCGCTGGTTGCGGTGGAGGACAGAGATTTCTACTCTCATATCGGCATCTCCTTCAAGGGTATCGCGCGTGCGATGTGGGTTAATATTCGTGCCGGAGGCTTTGTTCAGGGCGGCAGTACTCTGACCCAGCAGTTGATCAAAAACTTCTATCTCACTTCGGAGCGTACGCTGGCGCGTAAGTTGCTCGAGATCCCGATGTCCGTCCTTCTGGAGCTGCACTACAGTAAGGATGAGATTCTGGAGGCCTACCTTAATGAGGTGTATCTGGGTCAGGATGGTGCGCGGGCGATACATGGTTTTGCACAGGGAAGTCTGTTCTATTTTGGGCGTCCCGTCTCGGAACTGGATCTTCATCAGATAGCGCTGCTTGCAGGGTTGGTCAAAGGTCCCTCCTACTATGATCCTCGCCGTCATCCGGAAAGAGCGACAGATCGGCGTAATCTGGTGCTTAAACTACTTCTGGATCAGGCTTATATCACTGATGATGAGTATCAGATCGCATCTAAACAGCCGCTTGAAGTGATATCCGGCAGCAGTCGTCAGAAAGGGGCTTATCCGGCGTATCTTGATGTCGTGAAGCGCCAGTTGCGTACAGAGTATCGTGAAGAGGATCTGAGCTCTGAGGGAATTCGGGTGTTTACGGCACTCGATCCGCTGGTACAGAAGCATGGTGCGGATGCGCTGGCTACTCAGTTGGATGGACTGGAAAAGCGCTATACCAAACGGGCAACTGATTTGCAGGGGAGTCTGGTCGTTACCGATCCGCAGACTGGAGAGCTTCTGGCGGTTGTCGGTGATCGTAATGCGCGGTTTGATGGATTTAACCGAGCACTGGATGCCTATCGTCCCATTGGTTCTCTGGTTAAGCCTGCAGTTTATCTTACAGCCCTGGAGCGCGGTTATACGCTGATCTCTCCGCTTGATGATTCCCCGGTGAGTCTGAAACAACCTAATGGTTCGGTGTGGCAACCGGAGAATTTTGACGGTAAGGCTAATGGTCAGGTACCGCTGTATGAGGCTTTATCGCACTCCTACAATCTGGCGACTGCTCACCTCGGGCTGGATCTGGGTGTGGAAACGGTAACGCGAACGCTGGCGAAACTGGGTGTTGAGAAGGAGATACCACCTTACCCTTCAGTGCTCCTTGGGGCAGTGCCGCTGTCGCCGCTTGAGGTGGCTCAGATGTACCAAACGATAGCGGCCAACGGCTTTCGTATGCCTCTGCGTGCTATTCGGCGCGTGACCGATGCTCAGGGTTCAGAGCTGTCGCGTTACCCCTTCCAGCTTGAGCAGAGTGTTCCTCCTGATACAGTGCATCTTCTGCACTATGCCCTGCAGGCGGTCGCCAGAGAGGGTACTGCTCGGTCGCTCTATCAGAAGCTACCCGGTAATCTTAATGCAGCCGGAAAAACGGGAACCTCGGATCAACAGCGTGATAGCTGGTTCGCTGGTTTTACTGGTAATCGTCTGGCTGTTGTCTGGGTGGGTAAGGACAATAATCAGCCGTTGCCGTTTACCGGCTCCGGTGGCGCACTCAGAGTGTGGACTGACCTGATGGAGCGCGAATCGCCTGAGCCCTATCTGACGCTGAAGCCAGAGAATGTTGATTACTTCTGGGTAAATCCTGACCAGCAGATGCTGACTGATCCTGAATGTTCCGGGGCGCGATCGGTACCCTTTATCCGCGGTACAGAGCCGAAAGATAGTCTGGGATGCTTCGGTTCAGGTACGGGTGGTGCCAATCCATTAAACTGGTTCAGAAGATGGTTTAGATAACAAAATTTAAAATGAGTCGATCCATGAAGAAACAACTCGCTTTTCTTTCGGTACTTGTTGGATTAACCGGATGTGCAGGCCCCAGTCCCTATGTCACTCCGGTAGAAAGTCGTACCGCTGAGCCTGTGCCACCGGCTCCTGCAGGTACGCTGATTCCGGCTGAAACCTCTTCGGGGGTTAGCGTTAGCCCGGTCTACGAAGTGCCGAGCTTTAGTCTGGATTCAGCGCAGCGCAGTCCGGCTCAATCGACAGCGCCGCAAAACCCGTCACTGCCGAATATTGACCAGAGCTCCAGTGCAGCAGTTGTCGCGTTGCTGGGTGAGGCGCGTCAGGCTGCCAGCTCAGGTGATCTGGCTGGAGCGGAATCCCAGGTTGAGCGGGCGTTGCGCATTTCACCGAGAGACCCTCAGGTCTATCTGCAACTGGCTGCATTGAAGCGTCAGCAGGGTGAATACCTGCAGGCTGAACAGGTGGCATTGCGCGGTGTATCGGTTGCGGCAGCGCTGCCTGATTATAAGCGGCTGTTATGGCTGGAGTTGGTTAAGATCAGAACTGCAGCAGGTGACAGGGCTGGCGTTCAGGAAGCACAGGCAGAAGCCGCTCGCTACTGAGCGGCTGGTCTGTTTGGTAGCAGAGACGTGTAGCTAAGCAGAATCAGAGTCAGTGCTGCAGGCATTGGTAGTATCTCGACATAGTTCTGCTGATAACACCACCCGGAGCCCAGTGCTGCAAGGAGGGTTGGAAGTTGTGCTAATCTGCTTTTCCACTCTTCAGTCACGACAATCCAGGCTGCCAGTCCGGCAAGCAGTGCGATGATCAGCGCTTGAGTATAGTTGCTTCCCTGCTCCATTCTGCGCAGTAGCTCAAACAGTGCAATCAGTGCCAGCAACCATCGCCCCCAGCCCGCCCGATTGATCTCTTTGCTGAGTTTCAGTGAAATCAGTGCTGTAACCATCATCGGTAGCGCGGCGTAAAACGCCAGATTGACCAGTATTCTTAGCAGCGTACTGGCATTCTGGTCTAGTGGATCTAGAATCAGTTGTCCAAGCGTCGCCAGCGCTATCGAAAGATAACCCAACCCCAGAACGAACAGGGAGTTTGACGTCCTTGTAAGTTCCCGCTTTTGATGAAGAATCCTATAGCTGCCGCCTGCGCTGGCAGCCAGAAGGATTAGCAGTGCGAACAGCTCCATCGGCTGTTACAGCTTCGCAAATGAGCGTTCTGCGGCGGCCAGTGTTGCATCCAGATCGGCTTCAGTATGCGCTGAACTGATGAAGCCCGCTTCATAGGCTGAAGGAGCCAAATATACGCCTTCATCAAGCATCAGATGGAAGAACTTTTTAAAGCGTTCGAGGTCACAGGCAGTTGCATCAGCGAAACCACGAATCGCTTCGGCATCGGTAAAATACAGACCGAACATACCGCCAACCGCTGTTGTCTGCAGCGCGATGCCTGCCTTGGCTGCGAGCGCTTTCAAGCCTTCGGTGAGATACTCTGTTTTCGCGCTGAGTTCTTCATACAGACCCTCGCGTTTCATCTCCTGAAGCATCGCGATTCCAGCACGCATTGCGAGAGGGTTGCCTGACAGCGTTCCCGCCTGATACACAGGGCCCAGAGGCGCGATCTTCTCCATAATTTCGCGTTTGCCACCGAATGCGCCAACAGGCATCCCTCCGCCGATAATTTTACCCAGTGTCGTCAGATCGGGTTTAACGCCATACAACTCCTGTGCGCCGCCACGTGCTACGCGGAAACCGGTCATCACTTCATCGAAGATCAGAACGCTGTTGTGTTGATCGCAGATATCTCTCAACCCTTCGAGGAACCCTTCGACAGGAGGGATGCAGTTCATATTTCCAGCGACAGGCTCAACGATAATACAGGCGATTTCGTTACCAACCTCTGCAAAGGCCTGCTTTACGCTGTCCAGATTGTTGAACTCAAGCGTGATGGTGTGCTCCGCCAACGATGCGGGTACGCCCGGCGAGTTCGGCTCGCCGAGCGTCAGAGCGCCAGATCCCGCTTTGACCAGTAGAGAATCTGAGTGGCCATGGTAGCAGCCTTCAAACTTAACAATCTTATCTCGACCGGTGTATCCGCGAGCCAGACGGATAGCGCTCATCGTCGCTTCTGTGCCAGAGCTCACCATGCGAACCATCTCAATAGTGGGTACGATTTCACATATCAGATCCGCCATTTCGGTTTCGATCGCAGTAGGCGCACCAAAAGAGAGTCCGAAGTTCAGTGCTTCGCGAACAGCATCAATGACTGGCGGGAAGTTGTGACCAAACAGCATCGGTCCCCAGGAACCGACGTAATCGATATAGCGTTTATCATCTTCATCAAAGATGTATGCGCCGTTTGCGCTCTTAACGAATACTGGTGTGCCGCCGACGCCTTTAAATGCCCGAACCGGAGAGTTAACACCGCCTGGAATATGCTTCTGTGCCGCTTCGAAAAGTGCTGCTGATTTGCTCATGTGATTCCCTTAATGGCTGTAAATTTATTAGGCACTATTATCCATAGCTGAGATCAGAGTGTCAGCTACTGGTAATCGTCAGTCGGTTTATTCCGCTCTGTCCCTATAGTAGCTGAGAATATGCTCTTCGCTGATTACGCCGATCGGCTTGCCGCGCTGCTGGACGACAAGCATCTCTGACTGAGCTTCACGTGTCTGATCAAGTGCCTGTAGCAGGCTGGCTTTGGAACTGATCATCTTTACCTCAATCCAGGGTGGGGCATCATAACTTTCCAGATTGTCCCAGTCATACTTATCACCCTCAATATCTGTTGAGCGACCACCTTTCAGTAGTAGGTAACCCTGCTCCTCTTGGCGAATCATCCAGTCGCACTGTGCGAGTGTCAGGTGTAGTGCTGTGGTATCCAGTTTGGGATCGAACAAAGCGATAGAGCGGCTCATCACCGCTTGTACGCTGGTGCTCATCATGACACGGCGATAGACCTGAGTGTTGCGGCTCAGTCCCTGATTAATCAACAGGCGCTCAAAAATCGATGGTTTACCAAAGCCGGAGCGCATAATCAGATCGCTGCCCACGATAACCAGCATGGCGGCTGCTAGTGTCTGGGTGTCGCCGGTCAGCTCAAACACAGCAATCAGAGCAGCTAGTGGTGCGTGAATGATGGCGGACATCATCGCCGCCATGCCAATCAATGCGTAGATGGCGAGGTCGGTATTGGCTCCGAGTGAGTTGAAAAAGGTTGAGACCAGTGCGCCGGCCAGAGCACCGAGAGCCATTGCCGGGCCGATAACGCCTCCCGGTATACCGAGTCCGAGAATCAGGGGCGTGATAAACAGATAGATCAGGGTGAACTCGAACAGCGCTTCAGTCCCCATATGCCCATCAATCACCTGATAGGTCACCAGATGGGTTGGTGTCAGTACTCCGGGGAAATAGATCGCAATGCCTCCGACAATAGCGCCTGCGAGCATAAATCGCTGGGTCACTTGAGGTCTTGGCAGGCGTACGGCATAAAGTTGTACCTGTTGGAATATCCATCCTCCAACAGCGATAGTAACCGACAGCGCAAGCAGTAAAGGCAGCTCCAGATGCAGCGGCAGTTTATCGGTGTTGATCATTAGTGGTTCTGGTGAGCCAAGTACGATCTGGGTTACGGTGTCGGCACTCACTGCTGAGATGATGATCGCAGTAAAACCCAGCAGGTTATATTCGAGCAGTATCACTTCCATAGCGAAAAGAATGCCCGCAAGCGGCAGATTGAACAGCGCTGCTATCGCCGCCGCAGAGCCACAGCCGACTAACAGGCGTTGTGAGCTGAAGGGCAGTCCGACTTTCAGCCCCATCCAGCTGCTCAGCGCCGCTCCGATATGTACCCCAGGCCCTTCACGCCCGACAGGATGCCCGCTGCCAAGTGCCAGAACAGCCCCAATCAGTTGGTTGACCAGATTGGGTACAGGCAGGTTGCCGTGGTGATAGGAGAGACGTTCATGAATATGTGTGATGCCGATTCGCCGGTTATCTGCAGACTGGGTTTTCCAGTAGATACCAAGCAGCGTCGCGCAGCCTGCTGGAATCAGGAAGCGCCAAAGCGGGGGCAGTTCCTCCAGATCATCTGGCCCATTAAAAAATGGCAGAAAAAGATCAGGCAGCTCTATCAGTGATCTGAATATGAGAATAAGTATGGCGGTGATTGCACCCGTGCCTAGCCCCAGTAATACCAGACCGGGGAGTTCCCGGTAACGTTGTTTATAAGTCTGGGTGTGCTCGTTTTGTGTTGCCTCAGGCACTTTCTGTTGGGTCCTCAGTAGTGGAGTTACAGGGGATGCACGCGTATTATACAGCACCTTATATTGAAACACGCGGAGTCTCTACAATGATTAAGGTTGGTATTGTAGGCGGCACGGGTTACACCGGCGTCGAACTATTAAGAATCCTCGCTAACCACCCTCAGGCAAGCGTTGAGGTTATCACCTCCCGTTCAGAGGAGGGGCTTGCTGTTGCGGATATGTATCCCAACCTTCGTGGTCATTATGATCTTGAATTTACGGTACCCGATATAGAACGTCTTGCGAACTGTGATCTGGTATTTTTTGCGACGCCGCACGGTGTGGCGATGGCGATGGCGCCAGAGCTGATTGCACGTGGTGTTCGAGTGATCGATCTGGGCGCGGACTTCCGTATCAAGGACGTTCCGCTGTGGGAGAAGTGGTACAAGCTTGAGCACACCTGTCCTGATCTTGTTGAGAAGGCAGTTTATGGTCTTCCTGAGGTTAATCGTGAAGCGATTAAGGAGGCTCAGCTTGTTGCCTGCGCAGGTTGTTATCCAACCGCCACTCAGTTGGGCTATCTGCCGTTGCTGGAAGCGGGACTGGTGGATACGCGTCGCCTGATCGCAGATTGTAAATCGGGTGTGAGCGGTGCTGGTCGTGGCGCTAGCATCGGCACGCTGCTGTGTGAAACCAGCGAAAGTATGAAGGCTTATGGTGTGTCGGGGCACAGACATCTGCCCGAGATTCGTCAGGGATTAACGCTGGCTGCGGGCCGTCCAGTAGGTCTGACATTCGTCCCTCATCTGACGCCAATGATTCGTGGTATTCATGCGACTCTGTACTCAGTGCTGAAGGATCCAGTGGATTCTGGTCTTCAGACTCTGTTTGAAGAGCGCTACAGAGATGAGCCTTTCGTGGATGTGATGCCGGCGGGATCTCATCCCGAAACGCGTAGTGTTAAGGGGTCGAACCGCTGCAGAATCAGTGTTCATCGGCCACAGGATGACGATACTGTCGTCGTGTTGTCGGTAATCGATAATCTGGTGAAGGGTGCGTCAGGGCAGGCGGTGCAGGTGATGAATATCATGTTTGGTCTTGATGAGACTCAGGGGCTGAATATTGTCGGGCTGATGCCATAATACTTGACTGATCTAGTTGGTTTTGTACAATTGCGCTAACTATTAATCCGAGGTTTGTATATCGTGTCTAATGAAGCGCCGCTTATCTTCACTGATTCAGCCGCCCATAAGGTGAAATCGCTGATGGAGGAGGAGCAGAATGATAACCTGAAGCTGCGGGTATTTATTACCGGTGGTGGTTGTGCAGGTTTTTCATATGGCTTTACCTTTGATGAGGATGTTGCCGAAGATGATACTGCCGTTGAGAACGAGGGAGTGACTCTGGTTGTTGATCCGATGAGTTTCCAGTATCTGGTTGGCGCCGAGGTGGATTACAAAGAGGGGCTTCAGGGCTCGCAGTTTGTCATCAATAACCCTAATGCGACCACCACCTGTGGGTGTGGCTCATCCTTCTCAATCTAGGTCGTTTGTCGTTCTTTCAGAAAGGCTTTCCATTACGGGAAGCCTTTTTTATTTGGGGTAGAGCGCGCCGAGAATTCTTGGGCCTGAAGCCCCGGTAACTGTTGGCAGGTTAGCTGGTTGCTGCTCTACGAATTGATAGGCGAGCCAGGCAAATGCAATAGCCTCCATCCAGTCCGGGCTCAGGTTCAGTGCTTCAGTCGTTTCGACGCTAATGGAGTTGCCGAGTAATGCCTGAATTCGGCTAAGCAATAGCGAATTGCGCGCGCCGCCTCCGCAGACGTACAGATGGCTGGGGAGGCGTTCGGCGAACGAGGTTAACTGTGCTGATACGCTGGTTGCTGTGAGTTCCAGTAGCGTTCTCTGTATATCTTCAGAAGGTAGGTCGGCGAAAGGGTTCAGCTTTTTTTCGAGCCATTCGCGATTGAATAACTCCCGACCGGTGCTTTTGGGTGGTAAGAGAGAGAAGAAAGGGTCGTTAAACGCTGCTAAAAGCTCAGTATTGAGCGTTCCTGTTGCGGCCCACTCTCCGTTTTTGTCATATCGGTGTCCTTGCTGTTGGTCGATCCAGTAGTCCATCAGGACGTTGGCTGGTCCGGTGTCAAAGCCGAGTACCTTGTCACCCTCAATCAGGGTTAGGTTTGCTATCCCGCCGAGATTCAGAAATGCGACATTTTCCCGGTTCTGTTCCCTGGTCAGATAGCGATGGAAAGCGGGAACTAATGGCGCGCCCTGTCCGCCTGCTGCGAGATCTCGGCGGCGGAAATCGGCGATAACATCTATCTCGGTTTGCTCGGCGAGTATCGCAGCGTTACCGGCCTGTAGGCTGATCTGTTCGTGAGGCAGATGTCGGAGTGTCTGTCCGTGAAAGCCAATCGCTTTGATAGTCGTTTTGTCGACCTGGTGATCGGATATAAACTGGTTGACGCTGGTGGCGGTAAACCGAGCAATATCTCGGTCGAGCCTCATCAGGTCATCGACCGATTTTGGCTGATTATCGCAGAAATGTAGAATTCGGCTTCTGAGCTCGGTTGGTATCTCGAAGCAGTCGGCTGACTGCAGAGAGAGTTCAGGGCTAAAGCTGCACAGCGCGATATCTAAGCCATCAACGCTGGTGCCAGACATCAGCCCTAGAAAGAGATTGGCTGTCAAAATAGAAGTGCCTTACTGTAAGCTTGCAACCTGATCTATCGCCTGGCGCTGCAGTTCAGCAATCAGGTTGCCAGTCTGAGCTTTAAATCGTTCAAGTTCCGCTTTTGCAATCGGCTCTGCTGCAGGGAGTTTCACAGTAACTGGATTTTTGTGTACGCCGGCAACACGGAATTCGTAGTGAAGATGAGGGCCGGTTACGCGACCGGTCTTACCAACATAACCGATAATCTGCCCCTGTTTAACACGGGACCCTGAAGTGACATTCTTCTGGTACGCATTCATATGTGCATAGAGGGTTGTGATATTGCCGCCATGCTGAAGGATGATGGTTTTACCATACCCCCCTTTAGTACCGCGCCAGATAACCTTGCCGTCACCGGATGCTTTAATTGGCGTACCTATAGCTGCTGCGTAATCAGTTCCCTGATGTGGTCGTTTCTTGCCTAATACCGGATGCCAGCGCTCTGGGTTAAAGTTAGAGCTGATTCTGCGGAAATCCACTGGAGAGCGCAGGAAAGCTTTGCGCATGCTGCGACCGCTGGGGGTAAAATAGTTTGCGTCTCCTTTGGGGTCTTCATAACGTACAGCTGCGAAGGTGTCGCCGTTATTGGTAAACTCTGCTGCCAGAATGTTGCCTTCGCCGATCTTTTCGCCGTCCAGATACTTCTCCTCATAGAGGACTCTGAATTCATCGCCTTTGCGAATATCGAGCGCGAAGTCAATATCCCAGGCGAATATTTGGGCCAGTTCCATGGTAATGCGGTCTGACAGCCCCGCTTTCTGCGCGCCTAAAAACAGCGAGCTATCGATGGTGCCGGTTGCATAGGTGCGCTGAATTTCAGGTTCGATATTTATCTGGTGCTGCTCAAAGGCCTCGCTGGTGCGAGTGAATTCGGTTGAGGAGAGTCTGCTCTGTATGATTTTCAGTCGCTCCAGCTTGCCACCTTCAACAACCAGTGCAACTGTTTGTCCAGGGCGAAGCTTGGAAAAATGCTGAGTATCGACATCGGCCTGACTGACCTCGTAGACATCGCGAGGGCCTAGGCCGGCGCGTTTGAATAGCTTGGTCAGGTTGTCACCAGACTGAATTTTGTATTCGATCCAATTGAGTTTTGGTGGTTCAGCTACTGCGATTGGTAGTGAGTCTGGTGTTGCCTGAACGACGGAGATGTTCGAGTCCGCGTTGTTGATCTCGATGTTGTCATTGCTTCGAGTCAGGGCTTGAGTTGGAGCTGGCTTGCTGGTGTTTGGTTGAGCTGCAATAGTTGTATGTTGAGACTCGTCCGGTACGTTGAATGCGGGCTGCTTATCGGGTGTCAGGAGCTCTATCTGACTTCGGGTCGCTTCAACTTCGCTGGAGGGAAGGAGTGATAATCCGAGCGCGGTAATGGTAGCAAGAGATCCTGCCAGTGCCAGATGTCCCTTTGGAAAGCGCTTGGTTTTACGAAAAATATCTTTAGCCACAAACAAAAAACTCAGTTAATTCAACTCTGCCTACTAATTAGACACAAATTTCATGAAAAGTTCCCGTTAAATTACATTATCGGACGCTCTGCTTAAAAGCTTAAGTTTGTATGAAAAACGCAGTGAAGTTAGAATTCACGCCCTCATAAATTACAGTAATCGGTTTTTAGTGACAGTTATGGCAGAGAAAGCACAATCTTCTTTAATAGAGGAGTTTCAGGCGCGCGGTTTGATCGCTCAGATGAGCAGTGAAGAGGAGCTTCGTAAGCATCTCGA
>JBFEXW010000021.1:0-16180 GCA_041562495.1 Marinobacterium sp.
CACGCTCAGTTCCCGCAAGTCCGCCCCGTTTATCGCGATCAACTGTGCTGCAATTCCGGAAAATATGCTGGAAGCGACGCTCTTTGGTCATGAGAAGGGTTCGTTTACCGGAGCGATCAGCAGTGCGCCGGGTAAGTTTGAGCAGGCAAACGGCGGAACCCTGCTGCTTGATGAGATTACCGAGATGGATCTGGGGTTGCAGGCAAAGCTGCTGCGCGTGCTTCAGGAACGGGAAGTGGAGCGTATCGGAGGTCGTAAAACCATACCGCTGGATGTGCGTGTGTTAGCGACCAGTAACCGTCATCTTGAAGAGCATGTTGCGGCAGGCAAGTTCCGCGAAGATCTCTACTACCGTCTTAATGTGTTTCCTCTTCAGTGGCTGCCACTGCGCGAACGGCCGGAAGATATAGTGCCTCTGGCTCAGCGGATTCTCGAAAAGCTCAGCATTAAGATGCGCCGACCACAGGTCACTCTGTCCGCTTCGGCTCAGTTAAAACTGCGAAATCATCAATGGCCGGGTAACGTTCGGGAGCTGGATAATATTCTGCAGCGTGGTTTGATTCTGCAGTCGGGTTCGACGCTGTCAGATGTTGATCTGTTGCTGGACTCGAAAGTGATGACCACCAGCTTGATGACGACTGAGTTAGAGTCTGTAACAGAAACTGAAAGTGCTAAAGAGCTGGGGCAGGATATGAAGAATCATGAATATCAATTGATTCTGGACGCACTTAAAGCCTGTCGCGGCAGTCGTAAGGATGCGGCAGAAAAGCTGGGTATCAGCCCTAGAACGCTGAGATATAAGCTGGCGCGTATGCGCGATGATGGTATCGATCTGAGCGAGATTTGATACCGTATTCTGAAAATGAGCCCAATGGCCGGTTACTAACAGGTATCTTTTGTTGGCCATTGGATCTGCCCTTGAATCAAATAGTTTAGAGTGTCACCACCTGCATTGCGTGCAGATGGATCCTACCGAGTTGATGTAGGAATGATCTCGTAGAGGTCGTGACCCCGTCGCCATTAACCAGATGATTCCTAGATCATTGGTCGTAAGTACAGGTTCTGGTGGCCAGAATTGGCGGGGTCTACTACTTTAAACCTACCAATGTCTAATTCTGGGGTGTAGGGGCTAGAAGGTATAACATTGGCCACAGTGAAACTCTCACCGTCTCTCACGTCGTTGTATATAAGCTCAATACACAACGCAGTAGGCGATAACATAAAAAGGGACTACAGGAATGAGTGATAAGATTTACCCAGCTTCACCGGAGTTCGTAGCTAATTCACACTGTGATGAAGCTAAGTATCTGGAGATGTATAAGCAGTCTGTTGAAAACCCGGATGCGTTCTGGAGCGAACAGGCTAAGCGTGTAGACTGGATCAAACCCTTCACCAAAGTAAAGCAGACATCTTTCGACACTCATAATGTAGATATCCGCTGGTTTGAAGATGGTACGCTCAACGTTGCAGCTAACTGTCTGGATCGTCACCTTGAAACGCGTGGTGATCAGGTTGCGATCATCTGGGAAGGTGATAACCCTGAAGAAGATGAAAATATCACCTACCGCGATCTGCATGAGCGTGTATGTAAGTTCTCTAATGTACTGAAGGCGCAGGGCGTTAACAAAGGTGATGTGGTAACACTTTACCTGCCAATGATTCCTGAAGCAGCGGTTGCCATGCTGGCCTGTGCGCGTATCGGTGCAGTTCACTCAATCGTATTCGGTGGTTTCTCACCTGAAGCACTGGCGGCACGTATTGAAGGCGCGAACTCTAAGGTTGTAATCACTTCCAACTACTCGCTACGTGGCGGTAAGGCAGTTCCTCTTAAATCTAACGTCGACGAAGCGCTGACTCACCCAGAAGCGGCAAAATGCTGTGAGAAGGTCATCGTTGTGAACCGCGTTGATCAGGACATTGCATGGCACGATCACCGCGATGTTTCTTATGAAGCAGAGATGGCGAAAGCCGCTGCAAGCTGCGAACCCACTGAGATGAATGCGGAAGATCCGCTGTTTATCCTCTACACCTCAGGTTCTACCGGTGCACCTAAAGGGCTGAAGCACACGACTGGTGGTTATCTGGTCTATGCGGCTATGACTCACCAGTATGTCTTCGACTATCAGGAAGGTGACATCTACTGGTGTACTGCTGACGTAGGTTGGGTTACCGGTCACAGCTATATCGTTTACGGACCACTGGCGAACGGTGCAACCACGCTGATGTTCGAAGGTGTACCAAGCTACCCGGATATGAGTCGCTTCGGTCGTGTTATCGAGAAACACAAGGTTAATCAGTTCTATACCGCTCCAACTGCAATCCGTGCGCTGATGCAGAAGGGTGAAGATGTACTGGGTGACTCTGATCTGTCTTCACTGAAACTGCTGGGTTCTGTGGGTGAGCCAATCAACCCTGAAGCCTGGGAGTGGTACAACCGCGTTATGGGTAAGGGTAAGTGCCCGATCGTTGATACCTGGTGGCAGACTGAGACTGGTGGCATCATGATTGTGCCCCTGCCAGGTGCAACACCGACTAAACCAGGTTCTGCTACTCGTCCATTCTTTGGTGTTCAGCCTGCGCTACTGGATGGCGAAGGTAAGGAGATTGAAGGTGCCGGTGAAGGTAATCTGGTTATCAAAGATTCCTGGCCGGGTCAGAGCCGCTCTATCTGGGGTGATCACGACCGCTTCAATCAGACCTACTTCTCAAGCTTCGCTGGCTACTACACTACAGGTGATGGTGCTCGCCGTGACGAAGATGGCTACTACTGGATTACCGGTCGTGTTGATGACGTAATCAACGTTTCCGGTCACCGTATGGGTACCGCCGAGGTAGAGTCTGCGTTGGTTGCTCATGAAGCAGTTGCTGAGGCAGCGGTTGTAGGCTATCCGCATGATCTGAAAGGTCAGGGTATCTACTGCTACGTGACACTGCAGGAAGGCTTCGATGCTTCTGATGATCTGAAAGTCACACTGCGTAACTGGGTGCGTACCGAGATCGGACCAATCGCATCACCTGATATGATTCAGTTCGCACCAGGTCTGCCTAAAACTCGCTCAGGTAAGATCATGCGTCGTATCCTGCGTAAGATCGCTGAAGATGATTTCGGTGCTCTGGGCGATACCTCAACGCTGGCAGATCCAAGCGTTGTTGATGATCTGATCGACAATCGGATGAACCGTAAGAGCTAATTAGAGCACGGTTTTTCGTAACTTAGAAAAACCCGGAGGTGACTTCGGGTTTTTTATAGTCTGGCTGTCACTACCTGCTTCGCAGATGATTCCTGCAAGATAATATAGGAGCGAATCCGAAGGGGTCGTGACCCATAATTCCTACGTTCTCTTTATGCCTAAAGGGGTAGCGTGAGAAGCAGTATTCGATTAACTTATCCTAGTCTTAAAAGCACAGAAATATAGAGCATACCGGGGAGAGACTCCATGCAACTGGCCCAAAAGATAATCATTGCCGACGATCATCCGCTTTTTAGAGCAGCGTTGAAACAGGCGGTAACTCAGGCAGTACCGGGTGTTCAGATTATCGAGGCTGATACGCTTGAATCCGTTCAGGAGCGTGTTGAACAGCATGGCGATGCCGATCTGGTGCTGCTGGATATCCATATGCCGGGTGCCCAGGGTTTCTCTGGTCTGGTATTCCTGCGTGGGCAACACCCTGGTGTGCCTGTCGTGGTTGTTTCGGGTAGCGAAGAGATGCACGTAATGAAGCGTGCTATCGATTATGGTGCATCTGGCTTTATCCCTAAATCCTCGCCATTGGAAACGATCTCTGAAGCAGTTGTTGCTGTACTGCAGGGTGAAGAGTGGTTGCCAGAGGAGCTGGAGGGGTCGATGGATGATCTGGTTACCGATGAAGACCAGAAGTTCGCCGAAGCGATCGCTTCACTGACACCGCAGCAGTTTCGTGTGCTGACAATGCTCACTGAAGGTCTGCTGAATAAGCAGATCGCCTACGACTTGAATGTCTCTGAAGCAACGATCAAGGCGCACGTTACCGCAATCCTGCGTAAACTGGGCGTGCATAGCCGTACACAGGCTGTTATTGCGGCGCAGCGTCTGGGTGTTGAGCCACCGAAAACTGAGGGTTAATTCCGGTATATCTGGTCGCCTCCTCGGCGATGAGGTTCCTACGGGATCCAGGGTGCAGGGGGCGCCTCCTCGTTGAGAAGGCTCCTGCAACATGTGTGACCCTATAAACCTATTTCCCAATATTCTTGCTGATCATCGCGCGCAGGGCCGCGGGTTTAACCGGCTTGTTCAGCAATAGTGCGCCTGATGTCGCGATCTCCTGTTTGATCTCGTCGGTTCGGTCGGCAGTAATGACAATTGCCGGAACCGGTTTGTCCCAGAGGGGTGCGAGCTGTTCAAGGGCCATCAGTCCGGTATCAGTTTCGCTGAGATGGTAATCCGCCAGAATTATATCCGGTGTGAATGACTCGTTACGGCAAAGCTCTTCCGCAGCATTGGCCGAAAGTGCGCTTTTAGCAACACAGGACCAGCCATTTAGCAGAGCTGACATCCCCTCAAGAATCTTAGGCTCGTTATCGATCACCAGTACCTTGATACCATTCAATCCTTTGGAACGGATCCAGCCACGTTTCTCCGGACGCGCTTTCTCTGCTTTTGCGGGATTCCCAAGCGGGACTTCGATACTGAATACGGTACCCTGTGTCGGCCAGGAGTGAACCTCTAGCCTGTGGTTAAGCATGCGAGCGATGCGTTCGGTAATTGCCAGTCCCAGTCCCAGTCCTTTAACTTCGGAGTGTCGTGGGTTATCAATGCGACGGAACTCCTCAAACACCTCTTTAAGCTTGTCTTTCGGAATACCAACACCGGTATCCCAGACCTCCAGCCGCAGCGAATTGCCCTTATGACGAGCGCCCAGCAATAGTCGACCTTCTGAGGTGTAACGAATCGCGTTAGAGATGAAGTTCTGCAGCACTCGGCGTAGCAGCGTCTGGTCGGAGTAAACCACTGAGGAGCAGTTCGCTGAGTGAAATTTAAGCCCCTTCTCCTCCGCCATTGGCGTAAATTCGTTACTCAGGTTGGTAAACACTGTCTGCAGGCTGAAGTGGCTCAGGCGCGGTTCAAGTGCCCCGGCATCAAGCTTAGAGATATCCAGAATCGCTGTAATCAGCTCCTCGGCTGATTTGAGTGCGCCATCGAGATTATCAACCAATGACTGCGTCTCATTCTGATGGCTCTGCTGGGCGAGCGCTGAGGTGAATAGACGAGCTGCATTCAGCGGTTGTAGCAGGTCATGGCTGGCCGCCGCGAGAAAGCGGGTTTTGCCCAAGTTGGCTGCTTCTGCGTCGGATTTGGCCTGACGCAGTTCATCCTCCATCAGAGCGCGCACGGTGTTCTCTTTGCGCAGCTCTTTGTTTACCAGTGACAGTGCCTGAGTACGTTCAGTAACACGCTTCTCTAGATTCTCATTGGTCTCCTGCAGCGCTATCTCTGCATTGCGTCGCTCGGTTATATCCTGATAGAGGGTGAAATAACCCAGTACATCGCCATACTCACCAACATGGGGAATCATGGTGAGCTCAGCATATCTCAGGCTGTTATCCAGTGTTGGTAAAAGTGCCTCAAACTTTACCCGTTCGCCTTTCAGAACCTTATTCACATAAAGCTGACGCTTCTCAAACTCATCCTTGCTGAAGACCTGATGAGAGGGAGTGCCAGCGATAGTGTGTCTGTCTACCCCTTTGGCATCGGCAAAGGCTTTGTTAACGAACAGGAAATTCTGATCCGGATCGAGATAGGTGATCATTACCGGTACGTTGTCGGTATAGATACGAATATTTTGCTCGCTTTCACGCAGTGCTTCCTCGATCCGTTTGTGGTCGGTGATATCCATATAGGTATTCACATAACCACCGTCTGGCATCGGGTTGCCTCTGACCTCAAGAACCTGGCCGTTAGGGCGAGAGCGTTCAAGATTATGAGGTTCTCCCGAGTAAAGCAGCGACATCCGTTCCTCTACCAGCTCATTGATCGACTTGGTCGAGTCGCCATATTCTCCATGAGTTGCGTTATATCTGAAGATCTCCTCGACCGGTCGGCCGACGCTGATCAGCTCTTCGGGATAGTTAAACATCTCAACGAATCGACGGTTCCAGGCGACAAGACGATATTTCTGGTCGACCACACTGATACCCAGAGTAACGTTCTCGATGGTGGACTGCAGCAGAGAGCGGTTGAAACGTAGTGCCTGCGAGGCTTCATCGACGATCGCGACAACATCGTCAATCTGCATATCCTTGCCGCGGAGCGTCGAGTCCATCACGATTCGGGCAGAGGATGCACCGATGACACCAGCCAACAGGCGTTCGGTGTACTGAATCAGGTCCGGATGTGCTTTTTCGGCGGGTAATGGAATATCCTGATTGCGTTGTGTGGCGAAGTTCATAAACGCCTGTTGAGTGCGTCTGATCCCGATAAAACGTTCAGTCAGCATCTGCAGATCACTGACTGTGACCTGGGTGGTTTGTCGGCCAGGTTCTGCGCCAACTTCAGGATGACTGTGTACATAAGCGCTAGCCTGTATTCGGTCAACCAGACGTGGTGAGAGCAGTTTGGATACCAGGATGTAGAGAAGGGTGTTGATCCCCAGACTCCAGATAACGCCGTGAGTTAAAGGGTCAACCTCGTTGATTCCAAAGAGCTTTGTGGGTGCCAGCCATTCCGGAATATAGGACTCGGGCAGGAGCGCCGCAGGCAACAGGTTGGCGCCCTCAAATACAGGGATAACCAGGGTGTAGATCCACAGGAAAAGCCCAGATGCCAGGCCGGCGAAAGCACCATAACGATTACCCGCTTGCCAATATACCGCACCAATAATGGCTGGCAGAAACTGAATCGCCGCGACAAATGACAGTAGACCAAAGGATGCCAGTGAGCCCTGATCGCCCAGAATGCGATAGTAGAAGTACCCCATCAGCAGTAGACAGAAGATTGTGATGCGCCTGACGCGCAGTAGCAGGGAGCCCAGATCGTTGGATTCCGCAAGCTTGAACCGGGGAATGCGCAGCAGAATTGGAATCACGATATCGTTGCATACCATGGTGGCTAGCGTGATAGAAGCAACAATAACCATACTCGTTGCCGCTGAAAGCCCGCCAATAAATGCGAAAGTGGCTAGCTGGTATTTTCCGGCGAATAGCGGCAGGGTTAGTACGAGTGAGTCGGCACCGAGGGGGGTGTCCGGCAGTATCGCGGTGCCGGCAGCGGCAATCGGCAGTACAAACAGGGCCAGAAGGATCAGGTAGAAAGGGAAGATCCAGCGCGCAATCTTCAGACTGCCTTTACGGATATTTTCAACGATAGTGACGTGAAATTGTCGAGGAAGGCAGATGGTTGCACCGCAGGCCAGAACTATTTCCGTCAAAAAACTGCCGTCAAAGATCGAGCGCGAGAAGATATGTTCATTCGCCAGTGTGTTCTTAACGGCGTGGATCTTCGAGGCGGTATCTCCAAACACCTCAAAGGTGACAAAGAAGCCGACCGATAAAAAAGCAAACAACTTGACGATCGACTCAAAAGCGACAGCCAGAACAAGACCTTCATGGTGCTCGGTTGCATCAATATGCCGTGTGCCGAAGAGGATCGCAAAAACCGCCATGATCAGCGCGACAATAAGGGCAGTATCACTTCCTTTGCTCAGGGCGTCAGTCGCGCCGGGCGCGATAGCGTTATAGCTGACGGCAACGGCTTTAAGTTGAAGTGCGATATAGGGGATGGTGCCCAGTACTGCAATGATAGTGACCAGTACTGCGATGCTCTGGCTTTTTCCATATCGGGACGAGATAAAGTCAGCGATTGTAGTGATGTTCTGTTGCTTACTGACCCGGTTGATCTTCTCGATAATCCGGAAGCCAAAGATAAATACTATCGCCGGGCCAATATAGGTGGCGAGAAACTCCCAACCGCTGGTGGAGGCTCGTCCTACTGCGCCGTAGAAGGTCCAGGATGAGCAGTACACCGCCAGAGAAAATGAGTAGATGATCGGATTGCTTGCCCAGTTTTTTCCGGTGCTGCTTCGATCCCCCAGGTAGGCGATCGCGAATAGCAAGCCCAGGTAAGCGAGTGAAATGAGGGTTATCGTCAGGCCGGAGATCATCAGTAGGTCCTAATTCATTATTGCGGGCAGGGCCGGTCAACCGATTTTAACCAAGTTAAAGGGAATGCGAGGGAAAAATCTCACCTTTATTAGTTTTAGTGTCTTTTTAGAAGTCTTGGTCTTCAGATTTAATTGTTATAAAACAGTTGCTTATGGCATATACTGTCGCGCACAATACCTTGGTCTAGCTTGTTATGGTTTGAGGGTTTTCGTACTGTGACCCTCACCAAGGCTAGATTACTTCAGCCGAGGCTATTTAGAGAGTCTATAGTCAATCTCATTTCTGAATGCCTGATGTTCACAAGGGTGATTGGTTATAGGTCTCGTCTTAATGGTTGGAACAAATAGAAAAAACTAACTATAAGGGATAGTGCCATGTCACTGAGCAACGAAAATGCGCAGGCCTACTGGGGCGAAAACCTGCGGATTATCACTACCTATCTCGCGATCTGGTTCGTCGTGTCTTACGGCTGCGGCGTTCTTTTCGTGGATGCACTCGATAAAATCCAGTTCTTCGGCTTCCCGCTGGGCTTCTGGTTTGCACAACAAGGTTCGATCTTCGTATTCGTCGGCTTGATCTGGGCATATGTGTTCAGCATGAACAAGCTTGACGAAAAATATGATGTTCACGAATAAGAATCACCAATAAAGGGACTAAAAGATGAGTCTTGATGCGCTAACGTATCTGTTTGTGGGGGGCTCTTTCGCGCTCTACATCGGGATCGCGATCTGGGCACGTGCCGGATCAACCAAAGAGTTCTATGTTGCAGGCGGTGGTGTCCCACCTATTGCAAACGGTATGGCGACTGCCGCTGACTGGATGTCGGCAGCTTCATTCATTTCACTAGCGGGTATCGTATCTTTTATCGGGCGTGACGCTTCAGCTTACCTGATGGGTTGGACCGGTGGTTACGTGCTGCTGGCTATGCTGCTTGCGCCTTACCTGCGTAAGTTTGGTAAGTTCACCGTGCCTGATTTTATCGGTGACCGTTACTACAGCAGTACTGCGCGTACTATCGCGGTTATCTGTACTATCATCATCTCGTTCACCTATGTGGCGGGTCAGATGCGTGGTGTGGGTATCGTGTTCTCGCGCTACCTGCACGTTGATATCAATACCGGCGTTATTATCGGTATGGCGATCGTATTCTTCTACGCCGTACTCGGTGGTATGAAGGGTATTACCTATACTCAGGTTGCTCAGTACTGCGTACTGATCCTGGCGTTCATGGTTCCAGCGATCTTCCTGTCGCTGCAGGTTACTGGTCACTTCCTTCCTCAGACTGCACTGGGTGCAACTCTGGAAGATGGTCGCTCAGTTCTTGCGACACTGGATCAACTGTCTGTTGAACTGGGCTTTGCTCAGTATACAGCGGGTTCCAAAACCACTGTTGACCTGTTCTTCATGACTGCTGCGCTGATGTGTGGTACTGCGGGTCTGCCTCACGTTATCGTACGTTTCTTCACTGTGCCTCGTGTAAAAGATGCGCGTATCTCTGCTGGCTGGGCGCTGGTGTTTATCGCCATTCTGTACACATCTGTACCAGGTGTTGCTGGCTTTGGTCGTGTTAACCTGATCAATACAGTGAACGGTGTTGAAAACACGGGTCGTGCATACGCTGAGATTCCTGACTGGTTCCAGCGTTGGGAGACTACGGGTCTGATTAAGTGGGAAGACAAAAACAACGACGGTAAAGTGTTCTACAGCAAAGGTGCTGAGAACGAACTGACTGTTAACCGTGACATCATGGTACTGGCTAACCCAGAGATCGCTCAGCTTCCGGCTTGGGTTATCGCTCTGGTAGCGGCAGGTGCTGTGGCTGCGGCACTATCAACCGCAGCGGGTCTGTTGCTGGTAATCTCGACATCAATATCGCATGACTTAATGAAGAAGACGCTCAATCCGGATCTGACGGAGAAGCAGGAGTTGCTCTATGCCCGAGGCGCCGCTGTCGTTGCGATCGTGGTGGCCGGCTACTTCGGTATCAACCCTCCAGGATTCGTGGCGCAGGTTGTCGCACTGGCGTTCGGTCTGGCGGCATCTTCAGTGTTCCCGGCTATCATGATGGGTATCTTCAGTAAGCGTATGAACACTCAGGGTGCAGTTGCCGGTATGATTGTCGGTATCGCGGTAACCATGGTTTACATCGTTTACTTCAAGTTCATGGGCGGTACTAAGGATCAGTGGATCCTGGGCATCTCACCTGAAGGCTTCGGTACAGTTGGTATGATCCTCAACTTCGTTGTTGCCAAGATCGTATCCTCTATGACTGCTGAACCACCTGCTGAGATTCAGCATATCGTTGAAGATATCCGTATCCCTCGTGGTGCTGGTTCGGCTCATTCGCACTAAGTTAAGCCCACCCGGACACGGGTTCTGAACGGAGGGCACGCTGACATCGGCGTGCCCTTTTTTGTTTAAAGGGTGCTTCAAGCGACGTATTGCTCGCCTTTGATTGCATATATCTGACTATAAAAATGATTAGAGGATAGAAGATGCCTGATTCGTTCAAAATGAATAACCTGCCCTTCAGTCTTTTGTCTGAGGTCGAGGAGCGCAAGCTAAGGTCAAGTCTCGATATCGCCTACTATCAGGCGAAAGAGGTGATTTTGGCGGCTGGCGATGAGTCGGAAGGTGTTTATGTAATCTATAAAGGCCGCGTTGCTGAGAGTGAACCGAACGACGGTGATGATGCTATACGGAACGTCTATATGCATTATCAGGCCGAAGATTATTTTGGTGGCTGGTCTGCAATCCACGGACGGGCTATCCATAACTTCGTTGCTGAGGAGGAGACGATCCTTCATATCCTTCCAACAGCGATGCTACTTGAGTTGATGGATTACAATCCGGGCTTCGCTGACTATTTTCAGCAGAATCTGAGTGCGAAAACTCAGATAGTAGAGCAACAGGGCGAAGGCCAGGATATGGCTGAGTTTATGCTGGCAACCATAGAGGATGCGGTAGTTCGCGAGCCATTGATCGTCGAGGAGGGGACCAGTATCGCTGAGGCAACTCAGTTGATGCGAGAGACCAAGTCTGACTGTGTGCTGGCACGTAAAGGTGGTCGTATCGGTATGGTGACCGGTACCGATATTCTTGATGCGGTCGTGCTGGGTGACAAAGATTCGGGCGCTGATGTGTCACAAATCGCGTCCTATCGCCTGATAACTACCCGTCCTGATGATTATCTGTTTAATGCGCTGGTTATGATGACGCAACAGCAGATTGAGCGCGTTGTAGTGATGGATGGTCAGACGCTGTTGGGTGTGGTTCAGCTTACAGATGTGCTCTCTTACTTCTCCAGTCACTCTCATGTCATTGGGCTGCGTCTCGAGCGAGCTAGTACTATCGACGATCTGCGTGAGGCAGCTTCTGGTCTCACTAAGCTGATTAAGGCGCTGATATCTACCGGGGTTAAGATTCGTTTTACTATGGATCTGCTGGCAGCAATGAATGGTCGGATTATTGCCAAACTGTTTGATCTGGTAATACCGGCTGATATGCAGCCTCACGTCTGTCTGATTGTTATGGGATCGGAAGGGCGTGGTGAGCAGATTATGAAAACCGACCAGGATAACGCTCTGATCTTCAGAAATGGTCTGAACTGGCCGGAGAAGCAGAAGACCATGCAGCGATTCAGTGAAACTCTGATCTCCTTTGGATTTCCTCCCTGTCCAGGCAATATCATGGTGTCAAATCCTGAATGGGTGAACTCCGTGGATGACTGGACGCAGAAACTGCAGGACTGGTCGATGAGTAGTGACGGTGATGATCAGATGCGTCTGGCGATCGCGGTTGATGCCAAGCCTGTTGCCGGAAATGGTGCGTTGTTTAAGGTTGCACGTAACTGGTTTCTGCGCCAGATGAAGAACAATGATCTGTTCCTGTCTCGGTTTGCCCAGGCTTCGATCGAGTTTGATACGCCGCTTACCTTTTTCGGTAATCTGAAAGATAAGGGTGAGCTGGATATCAAGAAGGGCGGTATTTTTCCGATTGTACATGGCATCAGAACCATGGCGCTGGAGCAGCGTATTCTTAAAACGAATACCTTCGAGCGCTTGGCGGCCCTGACTGAGATGGGCGTGTTGAGCGAGGATGTCGCCAAGGATCTGTGTGAGGCGCTGGGCGTGTTTATTAATATTCGTCTGCGTCAGCAGTTGCGTCGTAGTGAGGAGAATGATCAGGGGCTAGATCCAACGCCTAATACGCTTGAGCTGCAACAATTGAATAAAATGGATCGTGATCTGTTAAGAGATGCCTTGCATGTGGTGAAAGATTTTAAAAAAACACTCACTGCGCGTTATCACCTAACCACTTAGCAGAGTTCGAGAGAGATAGGGACGAATGATAATACCACGAAGTTTTCGGCGGTTTCAGGATAAGCGGACTCATGGAGCAGGGCCCTGGGCCAGTCTTTTTGAGCCATACAAAGGGGATGAGGTGGTTTCGCTTGATCTTGAAACGACCAATCTGGATATCTCCAAGGCTTCTATACTGTCGATCGGTGCGGTTCGGATTAAGGGTAAGCGAGTAAAAACCAGTGATCGACTGGATGTGCATCTTAAGCCCCCGGCAGACCTGACCGGGGATTCAATTAAAGTACACAAGATTCGTGCCGCTGATCTGGTAAATGGCGTGGAGTTAAAAGAGGCGCTGGAGCAGGTGCTGGCGTTTGTCGGTAACCGGCCAATCTTAGGCTACTACGTTAACTACGATATTCGTGTGTTGGATAAATTTTTGCGTCAGGAATTTGACTTCGGGTTGCCTAATAAGGCGATAGAGCTCTCGCATGTATACCACGATATTATTAAATGGAAACAGGTTGGCGGTGATGCTGATCTGCGATTTGATACCATCGCGTCAAAGCTCGATATGCCTATCATTGAACGACATACTGCACTGGGAGATGCGATAACTGTCGCATTGATGTATGTGCGGCTTAAGCATGGTGACTCCTCAGTATTGACGGGGTGAATCAGTCTCTCTCCGATCTCTGTGCCGGGCTTTTTTACCAAATTGATGGCACTTATTTTGCATTATTTTATAAGGTGGCCTATTATTGCCGCAGTCTGTCAATTTGTTGGCGAATTTTCTCGGGGGAGAGTCGCCAACAGAGATAATCGTTGACAGCCTTTATAAGAATGTCAAAAAAATGCCGTTAAGTGCATTAGAGGTTAGAGCATGGTTGGTCGTGGAGATATCTCCAGTGTGTTATCTCAGATACGAGCACTGAAATCTGAAGCCCAGCAGGGGATTCGTCCTGCTAATCTTCCCTCTGTTGATCAGGTTGGAAGTCAGGATCAGGTTAAGAAAACAGACTTTACTGACCTGCTTAAGTCAGCTGTAGATTCGGTCAATAACCAGCAGGTGCAAGCGAAAGCGATGGTGACGGCGTATGAACGTGGTGACCAGGGTGTTGATCTGGCTCAGGTTATGATTCAGGCGCAAAAGGCTTCGGTCTCTTTTCAGGCGCTGACTCAGGTGCGTAATCGGCTGATTACGGCGTATGAAGATATCGCTAAGATGCCAATTTAAGGGGCTTGGTAGATGGCTGCGGGTTCTGGAACAGCAGGTGGTAACTGGATAGCGGGCTTTGGTTCGTTGGGTGTTGTGCGCCAGTTGGGCTTGATGGTTGGGCTGGCTGCCAGCGTGGCGATCGGCTTTGCTATCGTGCTCTGGTCACAGAAACCTGAGTACAGCGTGCTCTACTCGAATATCGATTTTGCTGATGCTAATACCGCAATAGATCAGCTTAACCTCTACAGTATTCCCTATACCTTTGATACCTCAGGTCGGGCTATTCTCGTTCCAGCGGATCGCGTTCATGAAGCGCGACTGAAGCTGGCGGCTGAAGGTTTTGTTGCAGATAAAACTGTTGGCTTTGAACTGATGGATCAGAGTCAGGGACTGGCCAGCAGTCAGTTCCTCGAAAATGCACGCTATCGTCGTGGTCTTGAGGGTGAGCTGGCGCGTACTATCTCCAGCTTGCTCGCGGTGCGAAGTGCGCGGGTGCACTTGGCGATTCCGAAAGAGTCAGTCTTCATTCGTGATCAACGTAAGCCGAGAGCCTCGGTCTTTCTGGAGTTGTTTTCCGGTCGTCAGTTAGGTGCTGATCAGGTTGCCGCGATCGCGAATCTGGTTGCGTCAAGTATTGCTGAGTTGGATGTGCGTGATGTAACCGTCGTTGATCAGCGTGGTCGTCTGCTTAATACGCGGGAAAAAGATCAGGATGTGGTGCTGGCGGCGCGTCAGTTGGAATACTCTCGCTCAGTTGAAGAAACACTCCTGAATCGCGTTAACAGCATGCTTCAGCCGATTGTTGGTATAGATCGTTTCAGGGCCGAGGTCTCCGCCGACGTCGACTTTACTCAGGTCGAACAGGCCGATGAAACCTATAATCCTGATCTGCCGGCGTTGCGCTCTGAGCAGGTGATGCAGGAGAATCGTGCCAGTAATACGGCTGCGGGGGGTGTGCCGGGCGCGCTAACCAATCAACCGCCGGGAGTGGCGAACGCGCCGCAGGTGGCGCAAAACGGAGCAAATGGTACAGCATCGGTAGCCGGCAATACGGGGACGGGATCGAGTCGCGAACAGTCTGTTAAGAACTACGAACTGGATCGCTCGGTTAGCTATACCAGGCATCAACAGGGGCGTGTGAGTCGTTTGACGGTCGCGGTAGTTGTTGATGATATTGTCACAACAGATGAAAACGGTAATCAGACACGTACTGTCTGGGCGCCGGAAGATCTCAATCGCCTGCGTGTGCTGGTCGAAAATGCCGTCGGTTATAAGGCGGTTCGTGGTGATAGTGTTACTGTGCTTAACTCCTCCTTTATTGAAGAGGCTCCGGTTGTGGTTCCGGAGGCTGCAATCTGGGAGCAGGACTGGATCTGGGAAGTGGCTCGTCAGGTGGCAGCAGCTGCATTTGTGCTGATCTTAGTGTTCGGTGTATTACGTCCGATTATGCGTAGTCTGGCAGATGCTACTTCTGGTGGTGATTTTGCTGCGGCTGGCCCGGCTGGTGATATCTCGGCGGAGCTGGATGGGCTTGATGACAGTCATTCCGATCGGGTTACATTTGGCGGCTCTGGTGGCATGATGCCTACACCTAACGAAAGTTATGATTATCAGGTGAATACGATTCGCAGTATGGTCGCTGAAGATCCGGCGAAGGTTGCTCAGGCGGTAAAACAGTGGGTCGCCGAGCGTGAGTGAAGAGCTTACTGATATTGATAAAGCTGCGATACTTCTGATCAGTCTGGGTGAAGCGGATGCAGCTGAGATTCTGCGTCATCTTGGGCCTAAAGAGGTTCAGAAAATAGGCGAGGCGATGGCGCGTCTGGATAATGTGCCGCAGTCGCGTGTTGAGTCAGTCGTTACCGATTTTCTTGATAATCTGTCCGATCAGACCGGTATCGGGATCCATAATGACCGCTATATTCGCGGCATGCTGAATCAGGCGCTTGGCGAAGAGAAAGCCAAGACGCTGATCGATCGTATTCTGCTCAGTACCAATACTTCAGGGCTGGATACGCTGCGCTGGATGGAACCGAAGCAGATTGCCGAACTTATCCGTCATGAGCACCCTCAGATTCAGTCGGTGATTCTCTCTTATGTCGACACCGACCTGGCGGCAGGCGTATTGTCCTATTTTGATGAGAATGTGCGTCTGGATCTGATTTTGCGTATCTCGGCGATGGAGGAGGTTCAGCCGCAGGCGCTTCAGGAGCTGAATGATATGTTTGAAACCCAGTTCACCGGTTCGCGTACCAGTCAGAGTGCCAAGTTGGGTGGTGTACGTCACGCCGCGGATATCATGAACTTCGTTGATGGTACGATCGAAACGCAGCTTATGGATCAGGTGCGCGAGATCGATGAGGGGCTGGCAACGCAGATTCAGGATCTGATGTTTGTCTTCACCGACCTTGTTGATGTTGAAGATACCGGTATTCAGACCATTCTGCGCGAAGTTCAGACCGATACGCTGGTTATTGCGCTCAAGGGTGCCGATAAAGAGCTGCAGGATAAGGTCTTCAAGAA